>JAFCZY010000429.1 GCA_019314105.1 Deltaproteobacteria bacterium | reverse complement strand
AGAAAAACGGAACAGCCATTCAAAAAGAAATTATTCATGTTGTCAAAACAAACGTGGATGACATGAGTCCTGAAGTTTTAGGATTTTTAATGGAAGCCCTGTTTGAAAACAAGGCATTGGATGTCTGTTATATCCCGGTTCAGATGAAGAAAAACAGACCCGGAACCCAGATTGAGGTGATGTGCCGCAAAGAAGATCTGGATACTATTGTTCAGATTTTACTCACCCAGACAACATCCATCGGACTGAGGTATCATGAATGTGAACGATCCTTTCTTTTAAGGGAAAAGGCGTTTGTTGAAACCGTATATGGAAAATTGCAGGTAAAAAAAGTAACCAATCCTGACAATAGTATCCGGTTTGTTCCGGAATATGATGTAGCAAAAAAAGTGGCAAAGGAAAAAAAGATTCCATTAAAAGATGTTTACACCCAAATTTTATTTGATGCCGATCTTTCTGATTCAATCCACATGCCCAATCTTCTTGACAGGGACTGATACAGAATATAGAACTGCAAAATGACCTTACACCAGAAATTCATCATATTTTTTGCCACAGGATGCTATTCCGGTAAAATCCCGTTTGCACCCGGTACGTTTGGAACGATTGTCGCCATTCCTTTTGCGCTTGTTTTTTTAATAATCCCTTCATCTTTTCATGGGGTTTATATTGCAGGGTTAATCCTCGCAGCTATTTATTTTTCGGATCAGGCTGAAAAGATATTGGAGGAAAAAGATCCCGGCTGTATTGTTATTGATGAAATTGCAGGATTTGTGGTAACACTGTCAATGGTGCCTGTTAATATTTATACGCTTGCTGCCGGGTTTTTTATATTCCGGTTTTTTGACATTGTAAAACTGGGGCCTGTGAAATATTTTGAAAATAATTTTCAAGGGGGTGCAGGGGTGGTTCTGGATGATATTATGGCAGGTGTTTTGTCTGCAATAGTACTAAAAATTATATATTTATCGGGACTATTTTAGGAGAAAAGAGATGGAGAAAAATTTGGAAAAAGAAAAAGCGGTAAACACGGCAATGAGTCAGATTGAACGCCAGTTTGGAAAAGGATCGATCATGAAACTGGGTGGCAGGGAGATTGAAGCCGTTCCTGTCATACGAAGTGGTTCTCTTGCCTTGGACAAAGCCCTTGGGGTGGGCGGGTATCCGCGGGGCAGGATAATTGAAATTTATGGCCCTGAATCTTCGGGAAAGACAACCCTGGCGCTTCATGCCGTTGCCCAGGCACAGAAAAATGGCGGAATTGCAGCCTTTGTTGATGCCGAGCATGCTCTGGATGTGGCGTATGCCAAACGCCTGGGAGTGGATTGTGATGAATTATTAATCTCCCAGCCCGATACAGGAGAGCAAGCCCTTGAAATTGCAGATATGCTGGTCAGAAGTGGCGGCATTGATATATTGGTTATAGATTCTGTGGCCGCTCTGGTGCCAAGGGCTGAAATTGAAGGAGAAATGGGGGATTCTCACATGGGGCTTCAGGCACGGCTCATGTCTCAGGCATTAAGAAAACTGGCAGGGACTATCGGCAAAACCAATACCACTATTATTTTTATCAACCAGATTCGAATGAAAATTGGTGTGGTGTATGGTAATCCTGAAACCACCACGGGTGGCAATGCCTTGAAATTTTATGCTTCCATGCGCCTTGAAATCAGAAGAGCTGCTCCCATAAAAGAAGGACAGGAAATCATCGGGAATCGTACCAAGGTGAAGGTTGTGAAAAACAAACTGGCACCCCCGTTTAAAAATGTGGAATTCGATCTTATGTACGGTGAAGGCATTTCAAGAACAGGAGATTTGCTTGATATGGGTGCTGAACTTGAAATTGTTGACAAGAGTGGATCATGGTATTCATTTGAAGGTGAAAGAATCGGTCAGGGAAGAGAAAATGTAAAGCTATTTCTAATTGACAACCCTGATATATTTGAAAAAATCGAAGTTCAAGGTGAGAAGCTTGGGATTTCAAGTCCTGATAATAATGGTAAGGACAAAAAAAATAAGGCATAATGGTTTAGCAAATTAGGAGTTGTAACATGACAGGCAATGATGCCAGAAAGATGTTTATCGAGTATTTTAAAAAACACAATCATCGACAGGTAAGGTCTTCATCTCTTGTCCCTCAGGATGACCCGACGCTTTTGTTTGTAAACGCAGCAATGGTACAGTTTAAACGGGTGTTTACCGGAGATGAAAAAAGGGATTATGTAACGGCGGTAACCTCTCAGAAATGTGTCAGGGCAGGCGGGAAGCATAATGATCTTGAAAATGTCGGATATACGGCAAGACATCATACGTTTTTTGAAATGCTGGGTAATTTTTCCTTTGGTAATTATTTCAAGGAAAAAGCCATTGATTTTGCCTGGGATCTTCTCACCAACGGCTATGGGTTTGATAAAGAAAAACTCTGGATTTCCGTTTTCCATGAAGATGATGAAGCCTATAATATCTGGCGGGACCAGGTGGGCATACCCGAAGAAAGAATCGTGAGACTGGGTGAAGAAGATAATTTCTGGTCCATGGGGGATACCGGGCCTTGCGGACCCTGCAGTGAGATTCATATTGACCGTGGCGTAGAATTTGGCTGTGACAGAGAAGACTGTGCCGTCGGGTGTGACTGTGACCGGTGGTTGGAGCTATGGAACCTTGTTTTTATGCAGTTTGAAAAAGACGAAAAAGGCAATATGACGCCATTGCCAAAGCCGAGCATTGATACGGGCCTGGGCCTTGAAAGAGTGATTTCTGTGCTTCAGGGGGTCCTTACAAATTATGATACAGATCTTTTTGTTCCCATTATGGAAAAAGTAGGAGAGCTTGCCAATAAAAAACGGCATGAATCCGATTTGGTTGAAGTGGCCATGAAAGTTATTGCCGATCATTCAAGGGCAGCCGCTTTTTTGATCTGTGATGGGGTGCTGCCATCCAATGAAGGACGCGGGTATGTGCTTCGCCGTATCATGCGGCGGGCTATTCGGTATGGTAGAAGTATCGGACTGGTTAAACCGTTTATGCATGAGACGGTTCAGACGGTTTTTATGATTATGGATGAAGCCTATCCCGAACTGAAAGACTCAGCGGCCTTTATCTTGAATGTGGTGAAAAATGAAGAGGAAAAGTTTCGGCAAAC
>JAFCZY010000428.1 GCA_019314105.1 Deltaproteobacteria bacterium | reverse complement strand
ATGAATTCGGCAATTTTTATATCATCTTCAATAACCAGAATTCTCATAATACACCTCCTGTTATAGTCTTCTCTATTCACTGCATTATAATGCCTTGGCAAAACAAATCAATGGGTTTATGTACCCCAAATCCACCGTCTAATTTTTTTTACACTGCTCCAAGCTAAAATCGGGGGGTTATTTTTAAGAGTGGGAGCGGATTTTGATGAGATTTAGCTTTTCACGTCATAAATATCCTGTAGGGCCAATTTTTGAACGCAACTATCCTGTGAAATGAGATATTCATATACAATGCTGGAAGTACATCTTATCATAAGCTTATCCGGAAGGAGTTCCTTGCAGTATTGCAATCCGTTTGCGTGCTGTGATCAATATGTCATAGGATGGATGTCCTTTGGATAACCGTAAAAACAAACTGCGGGAACGGTTGATTATCCTGCCCGGGATATTGATTATTGAAAACCGGATCCGTTTCATCCTTGTGGCTTCCATGGATGGGTTTAAGGCCAATTTTTTCATCATCACATTTAAATTCAGGGCCAATATCATGATCCACCACCATGCTGCATTTTCACCGAAGTCGGCAGAAGGAAGTTTCCCTCCGGCCAAGTCGTCTTTCATCACCGCATGAATCTCTTCACTTTTGCCACATCGTTCGTGAAGCCAATGAATCAGGGTCTCACCATTCATTGCTTCATAGTCGATATTGGTCACGATACCAAACACCTTATATCTTTTTTCCATAATTTGTATGGTGGGAAAAGGAAGTGGGAGTTGGGGATCTTCCATACCGGGCAGCGATGTTTCCTCTTCCAAAAGTTGTCGTTTGGCAAGATACCTGTATTCAGGTGCATTTTTGCTGTGGCATAACTCATTGGGAATCAGAGACTTGAGCAACAGCTATTTTAAAGGCCTGGGTCACATTGCAGCCTATTGCAAATTCAATCCTGCCAAACCGTTCATTATCTCCTTTCTCACAATACCTTAAAAGATCGTGCTGGTAACCGGCAGTATCTGATCTGAGTTTTACTTTCTCTACACCGTCAGGAAGACAATCCAAAGCTTTTTTAAAAACGCTTAATTGTTTAAAACCAGCCGGAACATTACCGTCACGAAATTGGGTATGCAGGATTACGCCTTGTTCATGCCACCATGTATTCAGGGGTTGATATGATTTGAACCCTTTATAGCACCAAAGTGCATCCTTTTTGTTTGTCTCAACAAGGGTTGCATCCATATCCAATGTTGCTGTTTTATGTGGATTGGCTGAGTTTAAGGAAGCACAAATATCTTTGTTTACTTGTTCCAATCCTGCCAGATGTTCATTAGGAGCTGGAATAAATGCTTTTACACTGGTTTGTTTACGAATCTTTTCCTGCTCGGGGTCATGAAAGCTTGATAAGTATCTGAATACAGCAGATGGTGATGGAACAGATCTTTTTTTCTCTTTTCGCCACCTTCTTGCCAGGGCTCGACGGACCTTACGCCTCAGTCCATGCAGTTCGGATTTGCGCAATATCTCACAAAATCCTTCATCCGCCTCAAGTATCTTTAAATCTTCAACACAGCTACCGCCTGCCAAATTCAATAATACCAGGGATGATACAACCTGTGAGTCTGTCCAGCCCTGGCTCTTTTTTCTTATCTTCAAATGTTGTTGAATCGATTTGGATAAGCCAATCACCTTGGCCAAATCAAGGTAGAGTGGCAACCCTGCCAGTGCCGTCATACCGCTTTGAGTTTTCCCTTCTTCATACTTGAATGGTAATACGCCTTGTGTCATAATGTGTTTCACCTCGTTGATGATAGTTTTTTGGTCACACAAACATTCTATCTGCTTGAGCCATCAAGCGCAACGAGGTTTTTTATTTTTTTTGATGGTGAATTGGGGTGAAAATAGATTACCTTGATTTCATGATGATAGTTTTAACAGCATACAAAATATTGATAAATGAAAGTTTAACAATTACCACTTGATTTCGGGATGCAGGATTTAAATTAATGAAAAATTTATCCGACCATAAGATCTTGTTTCCATTTTTTTAAAAAAATTTAAAAAAACACTTGACAAAATATTTTATGACGATTAAGCTAAATTTAGCTTTTAAAGAAAAATTCAGTGTAAGGCTACCCGAAGGACGGGACTGCAAGGCTATTAAGTTCTCCATCTTATCTAATGCCAAGTTGCCAAAAACGACTTGGCTTTCTCTGTTGATTACCGACGTTTGTATATTGAATTCTATCGTATCGAGAATTTTGGGTAGATAGTTAGTGGCTACGATAAATTTGTAATTTGAAATTCATTGTATGCAGAATCGACATTATTTAGAAGGCTTATGAACAATAAAAAAGGAGCGTAGGGCATAGATAGGCAGTCAGAAATGCTAATCCCTTTTGTTGGACGCTGAGCTCTCAGAGATAATTTTCATAATTCGGTTTTTTACAAAAGAGATACTCCAAAACAAGTTATAGTGGCGCCAAATCTTGCCAATTGCCTCAACTTTATCTGAAAGTTCCAAATTATATTAAGGACTCAGAGGGTTGAGCGCTCCAGAATGAATTGCCAGACCG
>JAFCZY010000427.1 GCA_019314105.1 Deltaproteobacteria bacterium | reverse complement strand
AAAACTATAAGGATTTTGTCTGTGTAAACGGTCATGCCTATTCAGATAAAAAATCATCCAACACAAACTTTGCCTTTCTTTCAAAAGTGGTTTTAACTGAGCCGGTCACCGACAACCAGGCCTATGGGGAATCCATTGGAAAACTGGCCGCCATTATCGGCGGTGGAAAACCTATCTTGCAAAGATTTGGAGATCTAAAAAGGGGGCGGCGCTCAACTTGGAACAGAATCGGGAAAGGGTATATTGAACCGACCATGACCAATGTGGTTTGTGGCGATATTGCTATGGCACTGCCCGAAAGAATTTTAACAAATCTGATTGAAGGGCTTGAATCCCTAAATCTTGTTGTTCCGGGTGTATCCAACGATGAAACGCTACTTTATGCACCGGAAATAAAATTTTTTGCCACCCAGGTGGAAACAAACAATCATCTTGAGACTGCCATCAAGGGAATGTATGTAGCAGGGGACGGACCGGGCGTGGCAGGCAATATCGTATCTGCCGCAGCAACCGGCATCATTCCGGCTAAACGGATTATTGAAATGAGTTGTAAGTAGCAGCAGAAGCCAAACTATAAAATCTTATGTCTCAATACCCTCTGGAAAATAAGTGGCGCAAGTATTATCCGATTCCCAGACCATGAGTTTTGATACCCTTACATTCTTTTCCAGGCTTTGATCTAAAAGGGTCTGAACTCTTTGAGCAATATATACGGCAATGTGCTCTGATGTGGGTTGCATCCCATCAAATATTTCGAGCTCATTTAAAAATTTATGATCCAGCTCTCCTTCAACAACCGTTCTTACAGCCTTTTTTATATCACCAAAATCAGCCAGCACACCTGCTGAATTCAACTTTTCTCCTGTAACACAGACTTCTACATGCCAGTTATGTCCATGCAGATTTTCACATTTTTGTCCCACCATGGTCAATTGATGGGCACCTGCAAAATGACTTTTTACTTTCAGTTCAAACATTATTTTTTGTCCGTTAAGTTCATTAAAGATTCTTAAATAGATTTTTCAGTTTATTTGATATTTTATTTGAATCAAGCGTGTCAAACTCTTTTAGCAATTTTATCTGTTTTTGATTCAGCCGGGCTGGTGTTTTAATAATGACTTTAATAATCTGATCACCTCTTCGACCAGTTCTAAGCGAGGCAATTCCCTCACCTCTCAGTTTAAAAACATCCCCATACTGGGTACCTTTTGGAATTTTTAATTTTTCCTCGCCCACAAGGGTTGGAATTTTAATTTCATCTCCAAGAGCTGCCTGGATAAATGAAATATCAATCGCGCAAATAATATCCATGTTATCCCGTTGAAAAAACTTATGCGGCTTGACATTGATTACCACATAAAGGTCTCCGGGAGGACCTTCAGGAGAAGCAGATGCTTCCCCTTCACCGGTCAGCCTCAGTTTTGATCCAACATCCACCCCTGCCGGAATCTTCACCTGAACTTTCCGCGTTATCTCGACCCGGCCGGCCCCTCTGCATTTTTTGCAGGGATTCGGAATGATACGCCCCTGGCCCTTACAATAAGGACAGGTAGTTTTTACCTTGAAAAACCCCTGACTCTGAATAAACTGTCCTGATCCATGACAATGAGAACAGGTCTCGGGGCTTGAGCCTTCCTCACATCCCGATCCTTTACACTCATTGCACACAGACAGCTTTGGAATAGAAATGGTCTTTTCAGTACCAAAGGCAGCCTCCATAAAATCGATGGTCATGTTATACCTGAGATCAGACCCTCTTCGAACCCGGTTGCCACGACTGCTTCCCGATCCAAATCCAAAAAAATCTTCAAAAATATCACCAAAACTTGAAAAAATATCCTCAAACCCGCTCGGGCCGGAATGACCGGCACCCTCAAGCCCCCGGTGACCGAATTGATCATAGATCTGGCGTTTATTATCATCAGTTAACACTTCATTTATCTTCTGCTTCTTTATTATCCGGATTCTTATCAGGATGATATTTAATGGCACGTTTCCGATATGCTTTTTTCAATTCCTGCTTTGAAACATCCCTGGCAACACCAAGCACTTCATAATAATCCCGTTTTTCTGTCATTTGAACCCCAGCCATCCTATTGTATTCTTCCTTTGAGTATGTTATTTCCCAATCTGCCTTGGTAAATAACTTAAATTAACTCAGAAATTCAGGTTGTCAACGATGAATAAAGAACTTGATTTTGTCAAAGACATGTTTGACCGCATTGCACCGAAATATGACTTTTTAAATCGACTTTTAAGTTTGCGCCAGGACATTGTCTGGAGAACCCAGATGGTAAAGGCTGCCGCCCTTCAAAAAGACAGCCGGGTTCTGGATGTAGCCTGCGGAACCTGTGATGTGGCTTTGGAAATCAGTTCTCAACTCATGGGACGGGCAACCGTTATCGGGCTTGATTTTTCTTTTGGCATGTTAAGGCTTGGCAAACAAAAACTGATCAAGAAGAATAAAAAAAGCATTGAACTCTTAAATGCCGACGCCCTTCATCTTCCGTTTAAACATCATGTTTTTGATGCAGTATTCATTGCCTTTGGCATCCGGAATATAATGGATCGGAAAAGGGCTCTTAAGGCATTTTTCAGTACTTTAAAGAGTGGCGGGCGGCTTGCCGTTCTTGAATTAACCACACCTGAAAAAGGAATTCTCCGTTCATTATACCTCTTATATTTTCAACGAATACTGCCGCTGATCGGCTCCTTTTTTTCAAAAGATAATGCTGCATACACTTATCTGCCCGCCTCTGTATTAAAATTCCCCCCTCCTGTAGAATTTTCAAAAATCATGCAGCAGGCCGGGTTTAAAAACATCCGGTTCAAACAAATGACATTTGGAATCGTCACTTTGTTTGTTGGTACCAAACCGTAATTTATACTACTGGTTCAATCTCTCAAAATCTTTTTTTAAGGATAGTGGGTTTCAACCAATTTTGATCATCTTTTTCAGGGTACCCAATATTATAATGAAGGCCCCGGCTTTCCTTTCTCATCAAAGCGGACTTAATGATCAGTTCCGCCACTGTGGCGAGATTTCGAAGTTCAATTAGATCAGCAGTCACTTTAAAATCCCAATAATACGCATTAATTTCCTTTTTGATATTCCGGATTCTTCTTAATGCCCGCTGCAGACGTTTGTCCGATCTCACAATACCGACATAATTCCACATCAACCGCCTGATTTCATCCCAGGTGTGAGTGACAACAATAGCCTCATCACTGTCTGTGGTATTGGTTTCATCCCATCGATCAAGAGAAGCGGTTACTTTATTTCCAATGGACTTGAATTCTTCAACAGAGGATTGATATGCCTTGTTAGAATAGACCAGTGCTTCAAGCAGGGAATTGGAGGCAAGCCTGTTAGCGCCGTGCAAGCGCCGTGCAAGCCCGTGCATGCGGTTTCACCAACGGCATAAAGCCGTTGAACATCTGTTTTCCCCTTCAGGTCAGTGGCCACTCCGCCACACATGTAATGGGCCGCCGGCACAACCGGAATCGGATCTTTTGTCATGTCAATCCCATATTCAAGGCATTTGGAATATATATTGGGAAATCTTTTTTTAATGTCATCGGCATTTTTATGGGAAATATCCAAAAAAACAGATTCTGCGCCGGTTTTCTTTAACTCGCTGTCAATAGCTCTTGCAACAACGTCCCTGCAGGCAAGTTCCTTGTCAGGAGAATATTTATCCATAAACCGTTGGCCCTTATTATCAATTAAAACAGCACCCTCTCCCCTTACTGCTTCTGAAATAAGGAAATTTTTTGCTTCGGGGTGATAGAGACACGTGGGATGGAATTGAACAAATTCCAGATTCGCAACCGATGCACCGGCCCGGTATGCCATGGCAATGCCGTCCCCGGTGGCAATATCGGG
>JAFCZY010000426.1 GCA_019314105.1 Deltaproteobacteria bacterium | reverse complement strand
ACAATTCTGGGCACACCCGACCTGTGAAGACACACAAAGCGTAAAATGATCCTTTTCAGGGATCAAGACCGATTCAATATGCTGTCCATCCGACAGTTTATGTAAAAACTTTTCTGTTGTATCAGCAGAAATTTGTTTGTCTTCAATAAAGAGACGCTGGAGATAGAAAGAATCTTCCAATGTCTTGCGAAAATCCTTGGAAAGATCCGTCATCTGTTCAAACGTATCGACCTGTCGGATGTAGAGCCACTTAAATATCTGTCCAGCTCTAAACGGTCGGATGCCTTTGCTCTCAAGCCATATCTCCAGATCATGCCGTGTAAAATTCAGTATGTTTTCCATATATTTTTATCTCATATATTTTTATCTGCTTAAATTGATTATTTTCTTGACATATCACGGAATCTATACTAATTTCAATGATTTGATTTGATATTTTGGGATTGGGCACTTTATGTTCGAGAATTTGAGTAACAGACTTGATTCGATCTTTAAAAAACTAAAAGGTCATGGCACCCTTAATGAAAAGAACATCGACGATGGTCTTAAGCAGGTGCGGATGGCGCTGCTTGAGGCTGATGTTAATTATAAGGAGGCTAAATCCGTTATTTCAGATATAAAAGTCCGAGCCTTGGGCCGGGAAGTAATGCAAAGCCTTACGCCGGGTCAGCAGGTCATAAAAATTGTAAACGATGAATTTACCAGAATGATGGGATCTGAACATCAAGGACTGAATTTTGATGGGAAGTCTCTGGGGTCTGTTATGCTTATCGGGCTGCAGGGTTCCGGAAAGACCACGACAACCGGGAAACTGGGACTCTATCTTCGAAAAAAAGGTAGGAAACCGTTTCTGGTACCAGTGGATGTTTACCGACCTGCGGCGATTGAGCAGTTGAAAAAAATTGGAAATCAACTGGATATTCCGGTATTTGCCTCCACAACTGACATGACGCCTTTAAAGATTTGTCAGGATGCACAATTGGCAGCCAGGGAACAGGGATGCGACACTCTGTTAATTGATACTGCGGGACGGCTGCACCTTGATGAAGCATTAATGGCTGAGTTAAAAGGCATTAAAAAAGGCATCAACCCTTCAGAAATTCTTCTGGTGGCAGATGCCATGACCGGTCAAGACGCGGTGAACATTGCCGGATCGTTTGACAATGCCCTTGATCTGACCGGTGTTGTTCTGACAAAAATGGATGGTGATGCTCGCGGCGGTGCAGCACTCTCCATAAAAGCGGTTACGGGAAAACCGTTGAAATTCATCGGTGTAGGTGAAAAATCAACGGCCCTGGAAGCGTTTTACCCGGACAGAATGGCTTCGAGAATTCTGGGGATGGGCGATGCGCTTTCATTTATTGAAAAAGCACAGGATGCACTTGACCAGAAAGAAGCCAAAGCACTTGAAAAGAAATTAAGGAAAAATGTCTTTACCCTGGAAGATTTCAGGAACCAGATGAAATCCGTCCGGAAAATGGGCTCCATAAAAGACCTGTTGGGAATGTTACCCGGGATGAACAAAAAACAGCTTAAAGGCATTAATATAGATGACAGGGAATTTGCCAGAATTGAAGCGATTATCTCTTCCATGACACCTGGAGAACGGCGTGTATACACCATTATTAAAGGGTCAAGAAAAAAAAGAATTGCCAAAGGAAGTGGCACCACGGTTCAGGATGTCAACAAGCTTCTGAAAAGCTATTCCCAATCCATGAAAATGATAAAGAAGTTTAATAAAGGCGGCATGCGTTCATTGAAAAACATGCTGCCGTTTTAAGGAGAAAACAAGAATATGGCCGTAAAAATCAGATTGACCCGAAAAGGCACAAAGAAAAAACCTTTTTACAGAATAGTGGCTGCAGACGTTGAAAGCCCGAGAGATGGAAAATTTTTGGAACTCTTAGGCACCTATAATCCAATGCTTGATCCGGCTGCCATTACGCTAAAAGAAGACAGAGTAAAGTATTGGCTGGGCGAAGGCGCAAAACCGTCTACCACTGTCCAGAGCATATTAAAACAGCAAGGTGTCAGTTAAGCATCAGCTGTTTTATAGGCAGCCCCGGTATTCTCAACACCCTATTTAAAGGAGATGCAGTCATGAAAGAACTGATAGAATACATTGCAAAAGCACTGGTAGACAATCCTGATCAGGTAACTGTATCAGAAGTGAGTGGGGATCAAACTTCTGTTTTGGAACTTAAGGTAGCAAAAGATGATCTGGGTAAGGTTATCGGGAAACAAGGAAGATCGGCTCGCGCCATGAGAACCATTTTAAGTGCGGCATCTACCAAACTTAAAAAACGTACAGTTCTTGAGATTATTGAATAAGGTATGAACAAAACGACTTCGTTTACCATCGGTAAAGTGACCGGAGTCCACGGGCTTGATGGTACGCTTAAGGTCTGGTCCTTTGCAGACTCCATAGACACCTTTTGC
>JAFCZY010000425.1 GCA_019314105.1 Deltaproteobacteria bacterium | reverse complement strand
AACCGCTGGATTTTGCATGGGAGTCCGGCGCGCTGTGGATATGGTATTGGACGCATCCAACTTGTCTTCCGAGCCGATTTATACCTATGGTCCGTTGATCCATAATCCCCAGGTCTTGAAAAGGCTTGAAGAAAAAAAGATTTTTAGGATTGATCAAATCCCGAAAACAGGGAAGGGTATTGTCTTAATCCGGGCTCACGGCGTTCCACCGGAAGATGAAAAAGCACTTAAGGATGCCGGGTTTACTGTGATAGATGCGACCTGTCCCAGGGTGGTAAGGGTCCAGGTGATTATTCATAAGTATGCCCAAAAAGGCTATTCAACTATTATTATCGGGGATGAGAAACACCCCGAAGTTGTGGGTCTTTTAGGATATGCAGAGGGAAAAGGGCATACCGTCACATCCATGGACCAACTTTCCGGACTACCCAGGTTTAAAACTGCCGTTGTGGTTGCTCAAACGACCCAGGACACACGTTTTTATGATGATATAAAATCCTGGTGTGAGACCCATGCCCCTCATTATAAGATATTTGATACCATTTGCGGGTCCACTGAAAAACGTCAGACCGAAATCCGAAAGCTTGCCAGGGAAAATGATGCGGTGATTGTTGTCGGTGGGAAACAAAGTGGAAACACAAAACGACTGGCCCAGATCGCCTCTCAGACAGGGAAGCTCACCGCCCATATTGAGGATGTTTCCCAAATTGATTATGGGAAATTATCCTCTGCCGGATCTGTCGCAATCACTGCCGGGGCTTCGACACCAAACTGGATCATTAATGATGCATACGCTCGAATAGAAAGCAATCTTCACCAACAGCATCCGGCCCAGGCATTTTTATTTTTAATCCGGGATTTCTTATTGAAAACCAATATAATGACCGCAGCAGGCGCGGGTTTTTTGACCTATGCGTGTTCCGTACTTCAAGGGATTACTCAAGATTTGCATCATGCCATAATCGCCATGCTGTACGTGCTTTCAATGCAGATATTAAATAATTTATTCACTATTAAGCCGGATAAATACAATCATCCCCAGCGGGCATTTTTTTATAAGAAGTATCGATCCTGGCTTATGCTTTTTGCTGTTTTATCCGGGGTATCAGGCCTTTATCTCAGCTTTATTGCCATCGGAAGGATATCTTTTTCTATTTTATTGATCATGAGTCTTCTGGGATTGTCATATAATTTAAAAATTATCCCTTTTATATCCAAAAAAGAACAACTCATTCGATTAAAAGATATCCCTGGTTCAAAAACCATCCTGATTACCATGGCCTGGGGAACTGTGACCTGCCTTCTGCCGGCAGTGGCGAGCCAAAGTAAATGGCTGTCTGTTGCAGTGGTATTCTTGTTTGCTACCGGCCTGGTGTTTGCCAGAACCGCCTTTTTTGATATTCTGGCCATTCAGGGAGATAGAATCACGAGAAAGGAAACGCTCCCTATTCTTTTAGGCGAAAAGAGAAGTTTTGGAATCATCCAATATGTTTTAATGGCGGATATGGGCATTCTTCTGTTGTCTTCTTTTACCGATATATTGGTAAAAAAAGCAGTTTTTCTTGTGATCATTCCTCTGATGATGCTGTTATTAATAAGATTTTTCCGAAAAGACAGTTTTGTGCCAGGGACGCACCGGGAATTTTTTATTGAAGCCTTATTCCTTTTCACCGGATTGATCGCCATTGTAATTTAAGGCGGATGGTTAAGTTCACTTGACCCAAGATTATCTGCAGTAATTGATTATTGTTTCCCATGTTGAATAAAAATTGGATTTTTTTGTTTGGAAGCCTATTCATCAATAAGCAATTCTATCAATTTGCCGTTTAGTAATGAAAATAAAAGTATATAGATAGATAGGACAACGGTATAACGTATCCCGAAATAATAAATTATGGCAGGAACAAAATGTATCTTAACATTTCTATTGTACAGAATGGTGGCGAGCAATGCAGTTCTTGCCCCATGTTTTTTCAACTCGCCAAACATTGGGTACAAGATATACGGCGGGCCGGAAATAATAATCCCGCCCATAATTGCGTAAAACCAGCCCCGAAGTCCAGAGCCTTTTCCTCTATGCTCACTGAT
>JAFCZY010000089.1 GCA_019314105.1 Deltaproteobacteria bacterium | reverse complement strand
AGAGCAATCAGAAACATGCCTGAAATAAAAAAGGCGGTTATTAAATCCACAAAAACATCTGTAAAATTTGATGAGGGCGGCATTATCAGCGATGTTGTTTCAAGCTATTCAACTATCTGGGACAAGGCTTTTCAGATTCCTGACGTGCCGGCATATATTCAAAACCGAACAGGTTTAACCTGCTCAACCGTCCTGCGAATACTTATCGAATCAGGCAAGCTTGATGATGTTCTTATCAATCCCCAGTTGTTTCTATCAAATATGAAAAAATCGGGAATGTTGAATATGAAATGCGGCTTTTCGAGGATTATGAAATTCATGTTAACGATATGACATTTTATATTTCTCAAAAAGAAAAAACAATATTCAGCAATATGATGCCTCTTGACTCAGGCGTTGAATATCAGTTTGCAAAAGAATGTGAAACACGTGAAGATGTTCAATTTTATTTCAAGCTCCCGTTCTGGTTTAAAATAAAAACGCCTATAGGAAATTATACTCCTGACTGGGCGCTTATAAAGAAAAACGAAAAGACTGTCTATTTTGTAGCGGAAACCAAATCTGAAAATCAGGAACTGAAAGACAGCGAGAAAAGAAAAATTAAATGCGGCAAAGCGCATTTTGATGAATTTAAAGACGTTGAATACAGACAGGTTGTGAAAGTTTCGGATCTGGATTGAAATAAATAATAATTTAAGGGGCAAAAAATGGCAAAATGTTCATTATGTAATTCGCGAAAAGGCAAGAGGAGATGCTTGGTTTCCGATACGATGATATGCAGTCTTTGCTGTGGAGAATCCCGTAGCGAGGATATGTGCGCTGGGTGTTCATATTATCAAAAACCAAAAAGAAAATATAATGAAATACCCAGATTTACAACTGATGAAATGCAAATAGATGCTCAGTTATCAGATTATTCAAATGTTATTGAAGGCGCCTTATGTGCATACGACATAGAATTAGAAAATAAGTTGAAAGATAAGGATGCGATTAAAATTCTTGAACTCTTACTTGATAAATATCATTTTTTAGATGAAAAAATACAAATAGATGAGCCGTTGCTAATATCCGGTTTTGATAGTGTTGATAAATCCATTATAAAAGACTTGCCCAATATTAAAAAAGAAATTCTGGTGAAAACATTAAGTGTTATACGTTTTGTTGCTAATAGAAGAACAAAATTAGGCAGAGAATACATGAATATAATACACCAATATGTCGGCCAGAGAATTGATACAGGGATTAGAGTATTACCGGATTTTTGATTGAAAATGGGACAACGATATTTGGGTATCCATTCCTGGTAAAGTTTTCTGACTATATCCAAATCATTATATAACTATGAGTAGAGCAAGAGCGTTATCTTGTACAATTTGGGATAATGTCGAAAATGGATACAAATTGACATTGTAATATTTAAAGCCTATAATAATGGTCATGAAATACTCTAAACACTATTATTATGGGTTTTAAAAAATGAAAAGAAAACTGCCTATTGCCGTACGCAGCGGGTTGAAGAAACTGGGCTCAGATCTCAAGAAAGCCCGCCTTAGACGACGTTTGAAGATGAGCGTAGTTGCCGATCGATCAGGAATAAGCCGGGAGACATTAGCAAAAATACAAAAAGGTGATTCCGGAGTAGGTATAGGGAATTATGCCGCAGTAATTTTTGCGGTTGGATTAGGTGTGGACTGGACGAATCTGGCTGACATAGAAAAGGATACAATGGGCCGGATGCTTGATGAAGAACGGATTCCTCTTCGAGCCCGAGATAATAAATCATAAGGAATTTTATGCCTGAAAAGATATTTGTGCATATTGATCTCGCGGGGAAATCTCATTTTGTCGGACGTTTGTGGTTGCATGAGCGTAATGGACGCGAGAGTGCATCTTTTGAATACGCAAGTGGATGGAAGTCCACCCCTGTCTGCTTTCCTCTTGAACCTGCTTTGATTGTCGGTGAGGGAACGTTTCATACTGGTAAAGCTCTTTTCGGATCCATCAGTGACTCTGCTCCTGACAGGTGGGGCAGAACTTTAATGAACCGCATGGAAACCCGAAACGCCAAAATAGAAAACCGGAGAGCTCGCAGGTTAAAGGAATCAGATTATCTGCTTATGGTTGACGACCGGACAAGACAAGGCGCTTTGCGCTTTTCAACAAGCAAAGACGGTCCTTATTTAGCATCCTGTATTGATAATCGTATTCCCCCTTTAATACAGCTGGGGAAATTGTTGAATGCTTCAAATCGAATAGTTTATCATAAAGAAATAGACCAGGATCTTCGAGACATTGTTGAACCCGGTTCATCTTTAGGTGGGGCAAGACCAAAAGCTATGGTTTCCGATACCAAAACAAATCTATTGATTGCCAAGTTCCCAAGCCCGAAAGATGAATGGGATGTAGAGTTGTGGGAATTTTTATCCTTACGAATGGCCAAAAATGCAGGTATCCCTGTCCCGGACTTTCGGCTTGAAAAAGTTTTAGGGAAAAATGTTTTGCTTCTGGGTCGTTTTGATCGCAAAGGAGAACAAATCAGAGTGCCGTTTTTATCGGCCATGAGTATGCTTGGAGCTTCAGACGGGGATAGAAAAAGTTATATTGAGATAGGTGAAGTTCTTCAAGAGTATGGGGCAAGTACTGCTGAAGATTTGATAGATTTATGGCGTCGTATCGTATTTAACATTATGATATCAAATGTAGATGATCATTTGAGGAACCACGGATTTCTTTACGAGGGAAACGCAGGTTGGCGGCTATCTCCGATATATGATCTGGAACCAACACCTGATCATGTCAAAGCAAGAATTTTACGCACTAATATTGATTTGAATAATGGCACGGCTTCATTAGACCTTGCATATGAAGTAATTGAACATTTTGGACTAAATATTGTTGAAGCAAGAAAAATTGCAAAGGAAGTGGCCAACGCTGTAAAAAATTGGGATAAAGAAGCGTTTCGATTCGGCGCAAGCAAACAAGAAATTGATTTTATGAGTTCTGCGTTTGACCATGATGATTTAAAACAGGCACTTGGCGGAAGGGTGTAATGGCTGATGTTTGACTTGAAATACGGACGTTATTTTTTGGGTTTTTTTATCTTAAAGCGCGCTGGAAATCATCTGACGGGTCTGTTCTATCACATCGTCAAGGTGATCCATGTGGTGATCTGAAATATGAATCGGGCGATGAACAATAATTTCGATGATGCCGGGTATCAGATCAAGGGAATCGGGGGGCAGAACATGCAAAGAGTTTTTAATGGTTATCGGCAAGATGGGAAGGGTCATGTCACGGGCAAATTTAAATGCCCCCTTTTTAAACGGCATCACCTTTCCGTCCCGGCTTCTTGTTCCTTCCGCAAAGAACAAGACCGAAGCGTTTTCAGATAATCTTTTCTGGGCTTTTCGGATTGATTTTATAGCCGCATTATGATTTTTCCGGTCAACATAGATACAGCCCAAGTGGTGGCATGCCGATCCGAAAATGGGAATCTTTTTCAGTTCTTTTTTCATTATCCATTTTATTTTCAAGCCAAGATGTCCGTGAATCACGGGGATATCCGCCATGCTCTGATGATTTGATACCACTACATAGGCGGTGTCCCTGCTATAGTTTTTTTTGCCGGCGATGATCACCTTTAAGGGAGCAATGGCACAACAAAGTTTTGACCATGTGACGGCAATAAGATTAACGCCACTCTGTTTAAATAAAAGTCCTGAAAAAATGCATACCAACCCGAGAACCATGGTAATAATGAAAACAAAAGGAATAACGATGATCCATTTGTAAGGTTGATATGCTATTTTTAAAAAAGGGTTCACTCCTTGCTTCCTTCTTCGGGCGCCACTATTTTTTTCTCTTTGAAATCTTCCACGCTCTTGTCGAAATAGGATCTGAAGCTGCCATTGGCATGGTAGACATTTTTATCATTTGTTAACATGACAAAGGTATGGTTAAAGGTCGGTGCTGTTTTCCCCATGGTAAATTCAAAAAGAGTCTCTTGCCCATTCACTGCTTTAACCTTGATATGGTTTTCATTATCAAGCTCGTATTTTTTTAAGTCGCCTTTTTGAGACACCAGCGCAGACAGCTTCAACGTTTTTAAGGTATCCAGCATGTTTTCTACAGAGGGTGAATCTGCTGGATATTCTTTGTCCGTCAATACCCAGCCCCCTTCTTTTTTTATAAATTTTATCGGTCCTTCTTTTTTGTCTATAACGAGCCCGGTGATTTTGGAAATATCTATTTTTATAATTTCAGGCAGTATGGTGTTGTCCTTGTTCTCTTTATGAAACAAAAGATAGGCACCCAATATCAGGATGAGTGCGATCAGTATCAGATATTCTTTTTTCATGCGTTTATTCCTTTTAAGCGTTAAAACGACTGGCGATTTTCTTTTTTCTGGATGTTCTTTTGGCAAGGACTAAAAGGCCAAACAGAATAACCAGGATAGGCAGAACAATAATATTGAATGTTTTAATAATACCTCTGTCAAACGGTGTGGTATCGGCAATCGGATTTAATGTCTGCTGCTTGCTTCTCAGCTGGGCGATCTTGTCTTCATCATTGAGATGATCAATAATATTTAAAATAAAAGTGGCGTTGGTTGTTCTGCCCTGGGGGTCCAGCATATTGTCCTGAAGCATCTGGGAACAGGGAAGAATAAACAGCTTGGCCGGCTTGGAGGTTTCTAAAAAGGTATGCCTGGCAGTAAAACCTTCAAGCGTATTCTTTTCATTCTGTTTTTTGCTGTCCCCCTCTTTAATGTCTTTTTCTCCCAACTCTTTTTCAGGGATGGCTTTGCCTTTGAAATAACTTGTGAAACTTCCTTCAAGAAGATAGGCAAGATCATAGGATTTCATTTCATCTGTTGACTCAGGCGGACTGATAAACATGGGGTTTAAATTGATATTTCCTTCCATGAGCCATGATTCATCAGAAGAAGATAAAAGTTTTGTTACGGCAACTTTATCTTTATCAATATTTTCCTGCACCAGCTCAAGGGGAGAAATCTGCATGGCAACGAGCCCCTTGATATTATCCATGAATTCAGGGGCGTTGTTGATGGTTTTCTCTTTTAACATGGGGGCAAAATAGATGTTCTGCTCGCCGCCGCCCATATTTTGAGGTGCCTGATGTTTATAGGATTGTTTGTCTAAGACATAGGCCTTTTTTATCGTAACACCATAATGGGCCAAAAGTTTTTCAAGGCCGGTATCAATGGGTTCATAACTTGGTGGCATGCCCATACCCCCCTGTTGCGGCATGATTTCATTAAATGAGTCTGAAATAAAGGCAATGTTTGTCCCCTTCATCAGGGCCTGATCAATCCGGAATAATTCATCATCTGAAAATTTCTGGGTGGGTCTTGCAATGATCAGAGCGCTTAGTCCATCGGGAATCGCCCCGTCTCTTAGAGCAATTGGTTTAATAGAATACCGTGAGGAAACGAGTGTATTAAACACCTGCATGGCTTGAGAGGGTCTGCCCTGCATCATGGCCAGTCTGTCCGGCATAAGGGAGTGGGTACCATGATCTGACAGGAATCCGATATCTTTGTTAATACCGATCAGTTTTTCTACAATCGTGTTGAGTTCTTCTTCCAAAGCAGCCGGGTCTGCCATTTGATAGGTGGTGCCGATGATGGGAAGTTCCATGACACTGATCAGGGGCAGTGTGGTTATTTTATCTTTAAATTCAATGACAAGCCCTGCGGCCCCGCTGTCTGCTGAAATATTTTTTTCCGGAATGGCAGGCCATGACAGCGCCATTAAATCATATTTTTCTCCGATAGCATCCAGTTTTTCTTTATCTGAAATATCAATTGTTTTAAATTCAAGAATGCCAAGGCTTTTATTATTGAGTTTTTCAATGGTATCAGCGACAGCTTTGCCCATTAATGGCAGTTGATCAAGTCCAATCAGAGAGGCGATGTCATTAAGGGAAGAGGATAAATACATCGTGACAGTTACTTTTTCATCCAGTCGTAATAAAGCGCTTACTTTGTTGTTCATTTTCTGGATAGCGGTTGTTAGCTGATATTCAAGGCCATTTGTTGTGGTAATGGCTTCAATCTTTTCGATTAAATCCCCGTGGATAATGACCAGACCCATATAGGCATTTTTGAATTTAATTTCATCATTTTCCATTATCCTGATCTGGATGGGCTGTATGCCGTAATTTTTTGCCATATCCCGGTTTTCATCGGTTTTCCCCATCAGGGTGCCTTCTTCCGGTGTGACATTATAAAATGTATAATTAAAATATTTTTTGTTTTTTGCAGCATATTCTTCCAGAAGATCCCTGAGAAATCGTCCTGTATTGTTGTGGGGTGCCGGAAGATCTTTTGAGAAAAAGACCTTAATACTTAAGGGTTCTGACAGGGTGGCCACTACTTCCTGGCTTGCTGGTGACAAAGAATAGATTTTGTCACGGGTCAGGTCTGCCCTGAAAAACAGGGTAATACCGACAATGTTTATCAGGACAATGACCACAAGATATAAAATGAATTTGAAATATTTTTGTTTTATTGAAAAGTTGCCCATTGTTTCTCCTTAGTTCTTCTCATGCATAACAATATAGGTTGAAAAAATGAAAATGAAGATCACACTCACAAAGTAAAGGATATCCCTGGAATCGATAATTCCTTTGGAGATATTGGTAAAGTGGGCGTTGGCACCAATGTATTCTATAACAGAAATTATTTTTGCCGGCATGAAAAATAAGAGCTTATCAAGAATGGTCAGGGTAAAGCACAAGGCGCAGCCAATGATAAAGGCAACGATCTGATTTCTTGTCAGAGATGATGCAAACAGTCCTATGGAACAATAGGCAGCAGCCAGAAAGATTGCACCCATGTATCCGCCGATTACAGGCCCGGGATCAACCTCGCCGATGAATAAAATAAAGATCGGATATGAAATGGTGGGGATCAGCATGGATATAGTGAATAAAGTGGCAGCAAAAAATTTACCCAGAGCAATATCTGTAAAAGATACCGGCAGGGTCAAAAGGATTTCATAGGAACCGATATTTTTTTCTTCGGAAAACAGCCGCATGGTGACGGCGGGGATGATAAAAGAAAAAGTAATGGGAAGCAGAGAGAAAAAATCTCTTAAATCCGCCCGACCAAAAATAAAAAAAGTGGAAAAGAAAAACCATCCCGTTACAATCAGGAACAGCGATATCACAATATAGGCAATGGGTGAGATGAAATAATCCTTGAATTCCTTAATGGCGGGATTCTTTTGTCAATTGTATAATAATCCAGTCCGTCTCTTTTATTTTAAGGTATATGTTTGATCTCAGGTCCTGATCTTCTGAATGGGTGATCTCAAAAGAGACAAGATCATCTTCAACTGGCTCAACATTTTTAATATTAAGATTTGGATCAATGCTCTCCAGCAGGGCTTTTGCTGTCTCCGTTGAAACCCCTTTAAGGGACAGGTGAATAAAGGAATTTTGTTTAGCATTTTGCTTTAGGTTGGCTGTTGTATCATCGGCAACCACTCTTCCTTTATTGATAATGGCAATTCGGTCACAGGTTGCCTCGGCTTCACTCAGGATATGGGTGGAGAAGATAATGGTTTTTTCTTTGCCGATGGTTTTAATGATATCCCTTATTTCGGCAATCTGATTTGGGTCAAGGCCGGAAGTCGGTTCATCCAGAATTAAAATTTGAGGATCGGTCATCATGGCATGGGCAAGGCCGACTCTTTGTTTTAACCCCTTTGAAAGAGTGGCAATGGGTTGGGCCATAATGGAAGAAAGTCCGCAAAGATCGGATAATTGCAGGAACCGGTCATATCGGTTTTCCTTATCATCAATCCCTTTTATTTTGGCCACATACTCCAGATAATCATAGACCAGCATATTGTGATAGAGAGGGGCGGATTCAGGCAGATAGCCGATGAGAGATTTGATTTTAATGGCATCTTCCGGCAAATGAAAATTATTTATTTTTATGGTGCCCGAACTCGGCCTGAAATACCCGGTTAACATTCTTAATGTTGTTGTCTTTCCCGCACCGTTTGGGCCCAGAAGACCTAAAATTTCACCTTTGCGGATCGTCATGCTGATATTGTCTACAGCACGGAAGTCTTTAAAGTTTTTGGTCAGATTTTGAACTTCAATCAACGTTGTCTCCTCGTTAATAGTATTAAGATTTAAGTATTAAAACTCTTCTAACGCTTTGCTTTTTTTAATAAAATTTGTCAGTTCATCTTCAGTTTTTTGACAGGCGAAGATGGCTTTTTCAAACCGCCTGCAAAAGGGATCGTCTTTGCCAAGCATGGCAACGGCTTTTTTGTAAAATGATTTCCCTCGGGTAAAATGATCAATAATATTTTTTAATAGTATTTTTCGTTCTTCATGCCTTGCTTTTTCCGCATTAATAATTGATCCAAGTTTTTCAATTGAATATTCAACAAGGGCATCCCGGGGTATCTCATAGGCCTGGGAAATGACTTCAAGCGCTTCAATGGTTCTGCGGCTTAATACAAAGGTTTTCTGTTTTCTGGAGATTTTTTTGAATTGTTTGATCCGAATGGTTTTTGCAAGACTGTCCAACGCATCTATGTCTTCTATAATATGATCAAAAAGCGACTTTTGTTTTATTCCCATGTGAATGGCGACAAGTCCGATGGCATCAATGGATTTCTGGGAAAGTTTGAATGTTGCCCGAACCGATTGTTTTCCTCTCAGATCAAACAGGGTTGACCCAGGGGATTGGCCTTCTATTTTTGACATAATGGTCTCCTTTTCGGAGTGTGTATTATTAATTTACTTCATTCAAAATAGTAATGAAGATATATTATGGTTCGAATTTTACATTAAAAAATTGTGATGATCAATGAGAAATGTCAAAGATGACCTAAAAATAATGTTAAGGTTACAAGCAGGCCAGACTTAAAGATATGACAAAGCTGCCCACAAGAAAGTAATTTTCTTTTCCGGAAGGTAAAAATTCAGGATCCGTCCGGTCGTCATTATAACATCTTGATTCCATCGCAAGAACAAGGCTGTCCGCAGATAGGAAGGTTTTTTTTAACAGGGGTAAAACAAGACGAATGATTCTTTTTACAGGATTTTTTTGAAGATCGCCACATCGCGCCTTCTGGGCATCGGATATCTCTTTGGCCTGCTTTAAAATGACCGGCATAAAGCTGAGTGACAGACTGATCATGACCGCCACCCGTTTTTCAGGAACAAAAGGAATCGGTTTTAAAAACCATTGAACCGCACTTTTAACAGAGGACGGCTGGGTGGTTGTAGAAAAGAGCAGGCCTGTTACCATCACTAAAAAGAATTTAAAAGCCACCAGAAATCCCTCATTTAAGCCTTGTTCAGTGATAGAGATACCATAAAATGAAAAAATGATATGACCTTCTACTGTCAATGCCCGGGCAATAAAAATAAAAAAGAGTAATAGTATAAAATATTTTATGCTGTTTAATATTGCAAAGATATTAAGGCCGGTTTTATTAAAGAAAAAAAGTAAGATTACGGCGTAAACAAAACAGGGTAAAAGATGTGCAGATAATAGGGACATGCTGACAAGACATATGATGAAAAATTTACATCTCACATCAAGTAGATGCAGTAAGGAGTCCCCTTGCCTGTATGTGAACGGTGTTACGTAAGCCATGGTTGCAACCCCAGCCCGAATTTTGAAGAGCAGGGCTCCTTAACGCCATAAGACTCCAGGTATTTGACAATACGATCAGGCTCTCCGTCTTCTTTAATAAGGCCTTTTTCCATAATGATGATTCTTGTCGCCTCACAAATGATGGTTTCAACATCATGGGTGGCAATAATGATGGTGTGCCCCGATCGGTTCAAATTAATGATCGTGGAAAGCACCTGAAGGGTTCCGGGATAATCCAGATTAGAAAAGGGTTCATCAAACACAATCACCTCAGGGTCCATTACCAGAATTCCAGCAATGGCCAACTTTCGTTTTTCTCCTCCGGAAAGGGTG
>JAFCZY010000424.1 GCA_019314105.1 Deltaproteobacteria bacterium | reverse complement strand
TTACAGGGATGATTGACAAACAGAATATTCCGGAGAAAGCAACCCGGATTAAAGAGGCAGTCAGGCCGACCAATGCATGGCTGACGGCGCAGTCAAGTCTCAAGGACGGCCTGTCTGAGATTTTTACTCATGATTATGGATTCCTGATTGTGGTGGATGACGCAAAAAAGGTGCTTGGATGGCTTCATACAGAAGATATCAAAGAAACCTTAAAAGGATAGAATCATGATTTTACGAATTTTATTTCAACTGGCCAAAAGGCTGGCGCCGATCTTTTTAACGATCCTTTTTATTGTATGGCTTTATATTTATTACGGAGCATGGGACTATACAGTTAAAAATCTTCCGGAGTTTTTCAGATTGATTTTTGAACACTTTATCCTGGTTGTCATCAGCATGTTTTGTGCCGCCATTGTGGGAGTGACCCTTGGGACCATAATGACACGGAAAAGCATGGAAAAGGCGTCTCCGGTCATAATGGCTGTGGTCAATGTCTGGCAGT
Source organism: Deltaproteobacteria bacterium (assembly GCA_019314105.1). Taxonomy (GTDB): domain Bacteria; phylum Desulfobacterota; class Desulfobacteria; order Desulfobacterales; family Desulfobacteraceae; genus Desulfobacula. Next base: position 1,597 of record JAFCZY010000424.1, on the reverse strand, counting down.
CGGTTCCTTCGCTTGGTGTGCTGGCCCTGGCTTACGGGTTTCTGCCCCTTATCGGTCTTTCAGGCATTGGGATGGTGCCGGCATTGATTGCGCTTTTTTTTCATGCAGTGGCACCCATTGTCAGAAATACTTATGCAGGAATTGAATCAGTGAGCAAAGATGTCATTGAGGCAGCCACAGGAATGGGAATGACCAAAACACAAATTCTGTTTCAGATTGAGCTTCCCAATGCCATGCCGGTTATTGCAGGCGGAATAAGAACATCAACCGCAATTATTGTCGGGACAGCCCCTCTGGCATTTCTCATCGGCGGCGGCGGACTCGGATTCTGGATATTTACCGGAATTGCCCTGGTTGACATGGGCATTATGATGGCAGGTGCCGTACCGGTGGCCCTTATTGCCATGCTGTTTGATTATTGCCTGGGTGTTTCTGAAAAATTTCTTGTTTCAAGAGGGGTCCGGACGGATGAAATAGAATTGGCTTAATCGTTAAAAGGTCGGATATCAATCAATTGATGTCCGGCCATATGATGTTGTGTGCATTATGCTTACAGCAATTAATATTAAATAATATTTTTCTGGAGGTTTTATTATGAAAAAATTGATTCTTTTACTGGTAGCACTTACATTTATTGTACTCCCTTTGTCGGCTTTTGCAAAAGCCCCTGTAAAAGTAGCATCCAAAAATTTTACCGAACAGTTAGTTCTGGGTAAAATCATGGTCAATCTGTTGGAAGACAGGGGAATTCCTGTAGAAGACCATGTAAACTTGGGTGGTACAAATGTGAATCGTGAAGCCCTGGAACAGGGACAGATTGATGTTTACATGGAGTATACGGGAACAGCATGGCTCTCATTTTTCAAAAAAAAAGAAGTGGTTCGCGATGCTGGTATGCTTTATGCCAAGGTAAAGGCAGAGGATGAAAAAATTGGTCTCACGTGGCTTGAACCTGCAAAACTTAACAATACCTATGCCATTATAATGCAAGCCTCAACTGCTGATCAACTGGGCATAAGTACCCTGTCCCAATGGGCTGCATGGACAAAAAATAATCCCGGCGAAATGAGTGTTTCCGTCGGTCCAGAGTTTTATTCCAGGGTTGACGGGTTCAAGGGCATGATGGAATATTATGGTCTTGAATTTGGTAAAGATATCCCGGATGCAAAAGTCTTGAAAATGGAAATTCCTCTGGCCAAAAAAGCGGTCAGGGACGGGCAGGCCATGTGCGGCATGGCATTTGCCACTGATGGTGAGATCAAAGATTATAACCTGACGGTGCTGGATGATGATAAAAGTTATTTTCCCATCTATAATCCTGCACCGGTTATCAGGGCTGAGGTGCTTAAAGCATACCCTGAAATCAAACTTATTTTAAATGCGATCGGATCTTCTCTGGACACTGCCACCATGACAAGACTTAATTACAGAGTCAATGTGAATGGCGAAAAACCGGAAGCTGTGGCTAAAAGCTGGCTTACTGGTGTTGGGCTTATTATCAAAAAACAAAAATAAATTCCACATCACTTTAAATGCCCGGGGTTAAAATATCTCCTGGGCATTTAAAATTTTTTTGCTGTTAGTATTTTACAAGCCC
>JAFCZY010000088.1 GCA_019314105.1 Deltaproteobacteria bacterium | reverse complement strand
CCGGCCGGAATGTTCTGTGCCAGGGCGTCGTTTACAAGGCTTGTCAGTTTGTCACTGTCACAGGAAACCAGGGCATCCGTCATTGCATTAAAATCAGTCATTTTGTTCTCCTTTAAGCATTTTTACGTTTTTCAACATATTCAGTTAATTGTTTTTCAATTTTGGGGTCAATGTCCGGTTTCTCATAAGACGCCAGTCGCTGGGCTACTTTGTCTTCGGCAATCTGATCAACACGTTTTTTCCCTGCTTTAGCCCAGGCATCCAGGTTTTTCCGGCTCATGAGAGTGGGCATGAAAAATTCAGTCCGACACAGCTTAAACGTCTTGGGGTGGGTCAGGTACTGGCCGCCGATACCCACTTCCTTAATGACATCTATATCAATAGATTCATCAGTAAGTGCAAGGGGTTTAAGCATATTTAATACCATGCCGCAGACTTCCTCGTCAATGAGGAATTTTTCAAAACTCATGGGTGAGGGCACGGCCGGCCCGGGAAGGCAGATTGTAAAACCGGGCCATCTGGGCCACCAGGTGGATATTTTTAGACAGCTCTGGAGCGCCGATGGAGAGAGCGCCTGTTTTCATGTCCATGGCAGAAGAAGTAGATCCATAGATCACAGGGGCTCCCGGTCTGACCAGCTGGGCCAGAGTGATCCCGGCCAGAATTTCAGCATTCTGCAGGGCCAGTACGCCGTCCAGGGTCACGGGGCCGGAGCCGCCGGCCATGATCAGAGAGGCCACAACACAGGCCTGGTTATGGCGGGCAAGTTCAATCAGAGCGCCGGCCATTTCATCGGAAAACTGTAAAGGAGACAAAGAATTGATCAAAGAGACAGATACAGTCTTGTCCATGATATTTTCCTTGCCGCCCCAGAGGATGCCGGCCATTTCAATGCCGTCCAAGGCTCCCTGGCGGGAGGTCGGGCTCTGGGCATGTCGGAAGGCTCCACCATCATCCAGCCATTCATGTTGATATAGGGGGATGTCTGAATCAGTTTGCAGAAATTGTCATAATCTTCCATGGTGGCCTGGCGCTGGTTGCCTTGGGCGTCCATGACAAAGGGAGCGCCGTATCCGGGGAGAAACACAAAATCATCCTCTCCGATTTCTACACTTTTTTCCGGGTTTCGGGCATGGACGGTGAAGCGTCTGGGCGCAGTTTTTAATGCTTTTTGAATATCGGATTCTTCAAAAAAGACTATGGACCCTTCCACTTTGTGTCCGTTTGCCTTGAAAATATCCAGGGCCTCTTTGTCATTAAAAGAAACGCCGGTGTCTTTCAAGAGATCCATAGAAGCATCATGAATCTTTTCCATATTTTGGGTACTCAGTTCTTGCATACGATCAACCATTGTTTTACTCCTTATTTTCTTTTTTATATTGGTTTAATCCCTTGAAAGTGCCGTAAAGTACCAGCAACAATAAAAACATCAAGGGAAATGCTGTTGCAATGGAGGCGGTCTGGATGGCTTTGAGGCTGCCGCTTCCGGCTAGCACAGCTGCCACGGCGCCCAGGGCAATACCCCAGAAGGCTCTTAGATTCCGTCCCGGGGTTTCATGACCGGAGACAAACATGGCAAGAGACAAGGCTGCGGAATTGGCAGAGGTCAAAAAGAAAGTACCGATAAGAAAAATCAGGGCAACGGATAAAATTTCGGTCATTGGCAGGTTCTGGGCAATAGCGAAGATAGCGCTTTCCATACCGTGTTCCTTCATGACGGCACTTACATTAAAATGGATACCAGCTCCGCCGATGACACCGTACCAGAGAAAATTTCCCAGGGTGGGCAGGATCAGGGTGGCAGCAACGGTTTCCCGGATGGTCCTTCCCTTGGAAATCCGGGCGATAAATACAGCTACGAAGGGTGCCCAGCTCATCCACCATGCCCAGTAAAAGACAGTCCAGGAACCGATCCAATTGCCTTCAACTCCCGGAGCGGTAAAAAGACTCATGGGAATGAAATGTAAAAGATACTGACCCATGGAATTTACGGTAAGGTTGATCAGAAAAATGGTGGGGCCGACGATCAGAATAAAAAACCAGACCAGAACAAAAACCCACATATTGATATCTCCGATAAGCTTTACCCCTTTTTCCAGACCTGTGTACACGGACAAGGTAAAAATCGCAGTAAGAATGCCAATGATCACATAGGTGGAAGATGGACCCAGTTGCAGGCCGTATTGGTATTTGAGACCGGAAGATAGCTGGAGCGCAACAAAGCCCGTGGTGGTGGCAAGGCCGCCCAGGGTGGCAAATACAGCAAAAATATCCAGTACTTTCCCCCAATAACCGTGAATTTTGTCACCAATGACATAGTAGAAGGCGCTGGAAAATTTCAAGGGCAGGTTTTTGGTAAAGCAGGCATGTGCCAGGGCAATAGTAAGTATGGCATAGATAGACCAGGCACTCAATCCCCAGTGAAAAAAAGAATAGGTCATGGCATTGGCACCCGCTGTCGGGGTGTTTGCTTCTCCGCCAAAATAAGGAGGCGGGCTCATATAATGGTAGGCGGGTTCAGCAGGACCCCAGAAGACAATACCTGCGGCAATGGCAGAGCCAAACAGCATGGCAAACCAGGAAAAGTTGGAAAACTCGGGTTTGTCATTGGGAAGCCCCAGTTTCAAAGATCCATATGTTTTTCCCATGAGCACAAAACACCCAATAACCAGCATAAAAACAGTCAATAGATAGAGCCAGCCCCATTGGGTAGTGGTCCAGCTAAAAACAGCATTGATGACTGTGGCCATATTTTCAGGAAAAAGAATGGACCAAAGGACAAAAAGAACCGTCACAGAGGCAGAAACCCAGAATACAAATGGATCAAAGGGTTTCGTTGAAATATCAGTATTTTTCATAATATAACTCCTGTAAAATTTGGTTTATGATCTATCCACCTTGACGGTCCTTTGTACGGTTAGACCAGTGGACTTTTATTCGTTAAAATGCAGGTTGTGTGCCAGGGTATTGTACTTACGATTTTTGTTTAAATAATTCGTTTAACTACTTGATATTATATAAAAAATTTATTTAATATTGATATTGATATTTTTTTAGTTTGATCGGATAGAAAAAAAATTTTCATTTGAGTGAGATAAAAATAGAAAAAAATTTTCATTTGAAAAAAAATTGACTAAATGATCGGACGCCGGATGAAATCCAGGCGGTAAAATCCGTGTTTTTTAATTTTATAATGAAGCAACTGTCTTGAAATTCCAAGGTTTTTTGCCGCCTTTGTCACATTACCTTGTGTTGCGGAAAGAGCGGTTTTGATGGCTAATTTCTCTTGATCTGCCTGGGTCTTAGCAAGGTTTTGGGGCTGGGTTGGCTCAAAGGCTTCAAAGGGTTTTTCAGCTTTAAAACTGCTATGATTTTTGGGTAGGGAAAAATCGGTCTCCAGGCAGGTGAAATCAACCTGTTCCAGGCAATCCAAGCCCGGTGTAAAATGCTCTATCCCAATCGTTTCTTCCTTACCTGCCATGTTCATGGCACCCTCTATCAGATGTTCAAGCTCCCTTACATTTCCAGGCCATTGATAGGTGGTGAACAAGTCAAGAACTTCCTCTGAAATATAGGTTACATTGGTGCCCAGACGGTTATTGTATTTTTCAATAAAATGGCTGATCAGTTCATTCATATTGTCCTGTCTTTCACGAAGGGGTGGCAGCTTGACCATCACCACTGCCAGCCGGTAAAACAGGTCCGTTCGCAAACGATTTTCCCGGATGGCGGTGCGGGGGTCCTGGCTCACCGAACTGATGATTTTGATATCCACGGGAGTTTCTTTGGCAGACCCCACCCTTCGGATGCGTTTTTCCTGCACAACTCTTAACAACTTTGCCTGAAGGTCTATGGGCATGGCCAGCAATTCGTCCAGAAACAAGGTGCCGCCATGGGCAATTTCAAAAAAGCCGGGGTTATCCAGAGCACCGGTGAAAGCCCCCCGGGCGGTGCCAAAAAGAATACCTTCCAGAAGATCATGGGGAATGGCCGCACAATTGACCGCTACATATTTTTGCTCCCGGCGTAATGAATGGTTGTGGATGGACTGGGCAAAGAGTTCCTTGCCTGTACCGGTTTCCCCCTGGATCATGATGGGAGAGGATGAAGAGGCTGCCTTTCTGGCCATTCCCACCACCCGCTGGAAATTCGGGTCATTGCCGATAAGGTCGGCAAAGGTGTATTGGGTGCCATTGCCAAGGTCTGGTCTGGATTCGGTGATGGCTGATGAAGGAGTGGATTGGTAGAGGAGTTCATAATCCTTTACAAAACAGATCACCCCATTGATGGTTTCTCCATTAAAAAGGGGGTAAACGCTGGTAATGGTGTTGGCCACCTTTCCGGAACTGGTCTTGTAAAAAAACGCCCGATTTTTGATGGCAGCATGGCGGAAAATGACTTGCATGATCATGCTGGTACGATTGTTGAGTTCATAAATATCGGTCACCTTGAGCCCGATCACATCCCTGGATGCTAATCCGTCTATTTTGGACTGGGCAGTATTGTAAAAAAGGATGGTCCCGTTAACATCCGCAATAATCACGCCGTCGTCCAGCCGGTTCAGCACGGAAAGAAAATCAATGTTTTCCATGTCCAGCAGGCCGGAAAAATTAAAATTTTCAGGAAATGGCATTGGTGAATCCCTTGCATGCAATATCTTTGTTAAAACATCATGGTTTTAATCGGTGATTTATACCATACCTGGAACGGAATATCAAAACGCTTAGTTTTTTTTACAGGGTGATCCCAAGTAGATTGAAATCCTTCTCAGTTCTCTTCGTTCACTCGGGGGCATATAAACGTTCAGGAAGCAGATCAACCCTAAAATGAAAAAAATGGACCAATGACTTTAAAATTTTTACTGTACAATTATAATGACACAGAGTAAAATTTAAACTATTATTAGCCGATGGGCTTTGCGAAGAACGCCACATTGATTTGATTCATTAAGTTTAAAAAGGAGAAAAATGTCCATTATAACAATTTCCCGGGGTTCTTACAGCCGGGGTAAAAATGTTGCTGAAAAACTGGCCCAACGGCTGGGATATGAATGCCTTTCCCGGGATATCCTTCTGGAAGCTTCCAATGAATTCAACATTCCCGAAATAAAGCTTATCAGGGCGCTTCATGATGCTCCTACCGTCCTTGAACGCTTTAATCACGGTAAAGAAAGGTATGTTGTTTATCTTCGTTCCTCGCTTCTTAAGCACACGCGGAAAGACAACGTAGTGTATCACGGTCTGGCCGGCCACTATTTTCTCCAGGACATTTCCCACGTACTAAAAATCAGAATCCTTGCCAATATCAATGATCGGGTTAAAGAAGAGATGCGCCGGGAAAACATTTCAGGAGAAGAAGCCCGCTTTATCCTGAAAAAAGACGATGAGGAGCGCCGCAAATGGGGAATCAAGGTTTATGGTGTGGATACGCAGGACAGCAAGCTGTATGATATGGTTCTTAACATCAGCACAATGACCGTGGACGATGCCGTGGACATCCTGTACGAGACTGTTCGTAAAACAGCTTTTCAGACCACACCGGAATCCCAGGAAAAACTTGAAAATCTGGCTCTGGCTGCCCGGGTTCAAACTGCCTTAATTCATCTTGTTCCAAAAGTCAGGGTAACAGCCGATTCCGGATTGGTTTCCATCGGAAACATCGAAGAAAAAACAACCGCAGCAAAGGATACTGTTGATATTTTACGCAAGGTTGCCGGAGCCATCAATGGGGTCAGGGAGGTTCATGTCCATTTGATTCCGGTAAAGGAAAAATCACATCACATCAACCCGTTCTACAATATGTGATTGCTCATACAGCCTCCAAAATTGACAAAAACCAGGATACTTGATTCCCGGGATTCCGGGGACCTTATTTACCCCTAACAAGAAAAATGCTGCGGCCGAGCCGCAGATTTTCAAGTTATTTTTTTGGCTGTTTAATAAATGAATGATAGAGGTGATGATGACAGCGCTTGTTACATCCGGTGATTTAAGAGAATTAATTGAAAAATATGTGGCAAATTATCCACCGGTTAGCGGCGGGAAAAATTTCTGGCGGACACCTCTGGCGGTCACGGCAAAGGCGGATGAACGCTTTGATATTCTGCCTGAAATTGCAGCAGATGACCATGTCCTTCCAAAAGATCTTCTGGCTACGGGTAAATCTGTGATTGTTTTTTTTGTTCCTTTTATCAAAGAATTGGCAAAAGAAAATCATAAAGGAGATATTCCCTGCAGAAATTGGGGACTGGCATATGAATCCACTAATTTATTGATTAACAGCCTGTGTGAGAAGATCAAACTGTTTCTTGAGGATGCGGGATATCAAAGTGCTTTGGTTCCGGCAACCCACAATTTTGACCATAAGAAACTCATGGCTCGCTGGTCCCATAAACATCTGGGGTATATCGCAGGCCTGGGCCGGTTTGGTGTCAATGCTCAGTTCATCACGCCATCCGGCTGTACCGGTCGTCTGGGCAGTCTGGTCACCGAAGCCGATCTCGGTGACAGCCCTCTGGTGACTGAAAAGGAGCTTTGCCTCCATAAAAATGGTCATAAATGTTTGGTCTGCGTCAGGCGCTGTCCAGTCGGAGCCATATCTTCCGAGACAGGAATCGACCGAAAAAAATGCTGGGAAAGATTAAAATCCAATCTTCGTGATACAGAAGAACTGGCAGGCCGGGAACAAACCACCCATGTGTGTGGAAAATGCCAGGTTGTTGTTCCCTGCAGTTTTAAAATTCCAAAGGCATAAGCCGGCTAAGGTATTGGAGTATTGATCCGATTTTTCAGGCTTTGTGCCGATAAAACCCTGCTGTTGAAGGCGGCTCCAAGGTGTTGCCCAATATGAGATCACAGGCTTTTTCCGCTACCATCATGACCGGGGCATAAATATTACCATTGGTCACATAGGGCATGACCGAGGCATCTGCAACCCGCAGGTTTTCCACGCCGTGAACCTTCATGGTATCCGGGTCCACCACAGCCATATCGTCTTTTCCCATTTTGCAGGTGCAGGAGGGGTGAAGCGCCGTTTCCGCATCCTTTGCCACCCAGTCCAGAATATCATCATCCGTCTGGATATGGTTGCCCGGAGAGGTTTCACCACCGTTAAATTCATCAAATGCCGGCTGGTTCATGATTTTTCTGGCACACCTTATGGCTTCTACCCATTCTTTGCGATCCTGGTCTGTGGACAAGTAATTAAAACGCAGTGCCGGGTGCTGTTTTGGATCGGCTGATTTGATTTTAACCGACCCAATGGCATTGGAATACATGGGGCCTACATGGACCTGGTAACCGTGGTCGTGGCTGGGTTGACTCCCATCATAACGGATGGCCAAAGGCAGAAAGTGAAATTGGATATTGGGGTATTCTACTTCATTGTTGCTTCGGATAAATCCGCCAGCCTCAAAATGATTGGTGGCAGCTGCTCCTGATCTGTGAAAGAGCCATTGGTATCCTATAAAGGGTTTTTTCCACCATTTGAGGGAGGGGTTCAGGGATACGGGTTTTTTGCATTTGTACTGAACATAGACTTCCAGGTGGTCCTGCATATTTTCCCCTACTCCGGGAAGATCATGAACTGGTTTGATGCCGAGTTTTTCAAGCTCCTCAGCATTTCCAACACCTGACAGCTGGAGGATTTGTGGGGAATTGATGGCGCCGCCGCAACAGATGACTTCACTTGAATGGATGGTTTGGGCACGGCCCTTTTTACCTTTGATAAATTCTACACCTATGGCTTTTTTGCCGTCAAACAGAATTTTGGTGGTAAAGGCCCGACAGATGACATCCAAGTTGGGTCGTTGTTTCAGGACCGGATGAAGATAGGCCCTTGCCGCACTGAGGCGTCGGCCCCGGCTGATGTTCCGGTCAAAGGCACCAAACCCTTCCTGTCGGTATCCGTTGACATCATCGGTCAAAGGATAGCCGGCCTGTTCGGTTGAATTGAGAAATGCCTGGAAAAGCGGGTTCTTGCAGGGGCCGGTTTCAAGAATAAGGGGGCCGTGGGTGTCGTGGTAGTCATCCGGTCCTTTGAGCCGGTTTTCAGCTCGTTTGAAATAGGGAAGGCCCATTTTTCATAATCCATGGCATTGCCGCGGATATAAATCATGCCATTGATGCTGGATGATCCGCCCAGCACTTTTCCTCTGCCGTGGAAAACTTTCCGGTTTTGCATGAAGGGTTCGGGTTCGGATTCATAACACCAGTCATAATATTTGTTGCCCAAAGGAAAGGTCAGGCCTGCGGGCATATGGATAAAGACATCCCAGATATAATCCGGCCGCCCGGCTTCCAGTACCAATACGTTGTTTTCCGGATCCTGGCTGAGCCGGTTGGCAAGCACACACCCGGCAGAGCCGCCGCCAATAATGATATAGTCATATGTTTTTTTCATCTTCATAATTCCTTTTTAGTATTATCGATTCCCAGTCACCAAGCTAACAAATCCAGCTACCAGGGTATCAATATCCATCTCATCATCCCTGATAAGAGCCTGGAGTGCCACGCCCTGAAGGCCTGAAATGAAACAGATTGCAGCGGCCCGGTTTGTTTTATTTTTGGAAATTTGATTCAAGGCATTTTCAAGGGCATCTGCGAATTTGTCATAGGCCGCCTGGGTTTTTATCATAACAGGTCCCCGGATGCCGCTGAATTCCGCAGCCAGTGATGCCAGTGCAATAATGTTGTCTGGCTGGTAGTGAAATCGGTCTGTGAAAATATCCATGATACCGTTGATCAATGTCTTATAATCCGTATGGCTTTTGCCCAGATACTCAATGTATCGGTCAAAACTCTGATCCAGTTCTTTTACGACATCATCTAGAATATCCGACTTGGAATCATAGTAGTGAAACACGGCCCCCGTGGTCATACCGATGTGATAGGCAATGTCCTGGATCGTGGTTTTATGGTACCCGAGCCGTGCAAATAAATGGGTGGCGGTCGCGAGAATTCTTTTTTTTGTAGCGATTCGTTTGGCCTCTTTTTTATTGATGGGATTTGGCATAATTTATCCTCAATGAACTCAGAGTTTGGAGGGAACCCCTTTTTCGTTCCATCCCCTCAGCTTATAATATTCCTGTCTCATATACGTCATATCTTTTTTTGAAATCCTATGGCCTTTTGCAGGTCCGTCAGGAAGTGGTTCATTTATAAATCGCAGAGGAAGGGTGTCTTTTGACGCATCCATGCCTTGTGCCAGGTTAAAGTGTCTGACAAGATTCCAAATTCGTTCTCCGGTTTTTATAAAAATATCTGCAGTCACCTCCCGGCCCGTTGCCGCACTGAGAAGTTCGGCATAAGTGGTGTCGGAGATGCCGTAACTACCGAAATCACATTTAACCAGCGTGTCTGTACCAGCAGAATAATTCTGGAGGGCAATCACCATTTGAGCTTTGCCGACCGGCGAAAGAGGATCCAGAGGATGGCCTTCCCATTCTCCGGATAGTTCATAGGACACGGGAAATCCTCTCTGGTGGCATCCGCCCCGGTCCGTGGTCATGAGAGCAAGCCCCATACCTGATACGCCTCTGGGTCCCCAGGCAGGTGATTCAAGTCCTTTGGTATGCATGGCTATATTTTTTGCAATTCCTCCGATTTCCTCGGCTGCCTGTTTCACCCCTTTGGACAGAAGTTTTCCCAGTGTCCCTTTCCGATTGGCGATGGCGTGGATCAGATGTTCTGCTGCTGCCACATTGCCAAATTTTATATCAATGCTTTTGGGAGAAGGGATCAAGCCTTTTTCACAGACTTCCATGGCAAAGCCGATGATATTGCCTGTGGACATGGAATCAATTCCGTAAAGATCGCAGAGTTTGACCAGGTAGGCCACCGCCCTGATATCTGAAATATCCAGGTTGGACCCCATGAGGGCGGCGGATTCATATTCCACAATGTCTGTAACAAAACCCTTGTACTTACCGGTCCTTACTGCCCCAATCTTGGAGCACCGGATGGGACATCCCATGCAGGCATTGCTGCCCAGCCACAGATGTTTGGATTGTCCTTTGTCTGACAGCATGGCGGCCTTTACAAAGGTTCCGTTCTGATAATTTTTATGGGGCAAGAGTCCGGTTTCATTGGCAAACTCAACTGAAGCGGCTGTGCCGGCCTGACGGAAGGAGTCAATGTCCGGACTGTTTTCAAGTTCTTTAAGAGCCGTTGCACATGCGTTGATAAACCGCTGGGGATCATGTACGTTAACTGGTTTAGACCCCTTTATTGCAATGGCCTTAAGATTTTTGGAGCCCATAACAGCACCGGCGCCGCCTCTTCCTGCCTGGCGGTTATATTCGCAGCAGATCAGAGAAAAAAGGACCTGATTCTCTCCTGCCTGACCAATGTTGGCAATTTTGATAGTGTCATCATGGAGTTCTTCTTTTATCAGGCGGTTGGATTTCAGGGTATCCGTTCCCCAAAGATGGCGGGCATCTCTGATTTCCACATGATCATCATTAATCCAGATAAAGACGGGGGTTTTTGCACAGCCTTTTATAATGATACCATCATATCCGGCATATTTAATTTCAGGAGCAAAACTGCCTCCAAAATAGGAATCTAGAAAAATACCGGTCAAAGGAGATTTGGTGACCACACACCCTCGCATGGCCGGGGCCATGGTACCGGTCAAAGGACCGGTCATAAACATGAGAAGATTGTCTTTTCCTAAAGGATCCGTGCCAGGGGGAACCTTGTCATAAAGAAGCTTTGCTCCAAATCCTTTTCCACCGATAAAATCAGCTTTCAAGGCATCAGGAACCGAAAGGGTTTCGAGGGATGAACAAGATAAATCAATCATCAGCAGTTTGTTTGTGTAGGCGTCAGTCATTGATCTTTCCTTTATAAACAAGTTCAAGGGCTCCTGTCGGGCAGGCCTCAACACACAGAGGTTCCCCCTGGCACAATTCACATTTAACGGCTTTCTGGGTGTCAGCATCCAGTTGAATCATCCCTATGGGGCAGTACTGGGCACACAGACCACAGCCGATACATTTATCCGGATCAATGCAGACAACGCTGTCATCCCCGCGGAAAATAGCTTTGGAAGGGCAGACCTTCATGCAATAGGCATTTTCGCACTGATTACAGACGACTGGTATATGGTAGAGGTTTTCATTTTTGGGGAGGATCAAAAGACGGGCTCGTCTCGGGTTGTAGCCGCCTACCAGGTCCATGCTGCATGCCAACTGGCAGATACTGCAGCCCGTGCATTTGTCAAAGTTAGTGTGAATAAAGGCTTTGATGGCTTTCTCCCAAGAAAATTATCTATTCTTAAAAAGAAAATATCACATATTATGTACTATGTAAACTACATTTTTATTTTTTTATTGCTTTAGAAAAAAAGTTATGGTATCGCTATGGATAACATATTACATACTATGTGATACCATAACTGTACTTAACTTCAAGAAAGGAACTGGCAAGATGCTCAAGGCGATCAATATTACCAAAAAGTTTGGGGCGTTGGCAGCTGTTGATGATCTAAGTTTTGAAGTGGAAGAAGGCCAAGTATTCGGAATAGCTGGTAACCCTGTTTGCAGATCCACCGCTGACACCTTACAAGAATAGTAAATTTATTAAACCGCGCTGGATTAAGTAGAATGTATAAGAAGCTTAAAAGATAATTAATTTGTAAATGCCAAACTCCCTGGCTGATTCTGTCAGTCAGGGAGTTTCTTTTGACATACCTTAAATAAATAAGGGGGACCATGAAAGGCCCGAGATTGCCCTTTGAGCAAAGATACCAGATATGGGGATGGGTACTTTTTATCGCGTCGGCTCTTTTTTATGGTGCAGCCAGCATCCGAACCGGTGATCTCCTTGGCGCTCTGGGAAGCCTGTTTTTTCTGGTTGCCTGCATTGTTTTTCTTATCCCCTTTTTCTTTCCAGGCAGATCCGGTTAAAAGTTTTGATTTAAAAGGGTTATAAACAATAAGATAAGAATGAATCAACTGATACAAACTAGGCGGATATACATCGTTGGCGCCGCACTTTTAGCCCTTTTCCTGGGGGCTATGGATGCCCTTGTCATGTCTGCTGCAATGCCAACCATTGTCACCGAACTTGGGGGCCTTCACCTTTATGCATGGGTTTATTCTGCATACTTTCTTGCAAGGGCAGTTGCGTTGCCTGTATTTGGGAAGCAATCCTAAAAGGGGTTTCCTCCATTTTTTGGGTCGGTTGTATATCCTCCATACTGGCTTTTTTATGTTGCATTCTGCTTCCTAGCGGATTTAGACGGGAAAATAAAAAATCTTTTTAAGTATGAACAACAGCAATGGAGCGTTGATTATTCTTTAAAATCTTCAGGAATACGGCATACCGGTATGGGGTCCATTTTATGCTTATTGGTGGTATGAAATTTTTCATAAATGGCAAGAATTTTTTCTTGCCGCTCACTCAAGGATTCCTTTTGGGGAGACGCCTGATACTGCATCGCCCATTCCAACTCTGCATAGGTGGCGCCGATCTGGCTTTCGTCGGTTCGATTATCTTCCCACAGGCCGTCTGTGGGGGCTGTCGTCAGAATATCTTCTATGATACCCAAGTCTTTGCCCAGGGCATAAACCTGAGTTTTCGTGAGATCTGCGATAGGGGAAAGATCTACACCGCCATCTCCATATTTGGTATAAAACCCCACACCAAAGTCTTCAACTTTATTGCCCGTTCCTGCAACCAGCATTTTATGGTTGGAAGCAAAGGCATACAAGGTGAGCATGCGAAGTCTTGCCCGAGTGTTGGCCATTGTCATGCCATCTTGAATATGATCGGGAAGGCTTTTTTTGATTTGATCAAAAACAGGCGAAAGCTCCAGATCAATGCCGGTAACAGTATCAAATTTTTTTTTAAGCCATTTAATATGGGCAGACGCTAAGGACACCTGGTCTTTTGCCTGGTAAATGGGCATGTTCAGTGCAAGAACAGATTTACCGGTTTTTGCACACAAGGTTGAGGTAACAGCAGAATCAATCCCACCTGAAACACCAATGACAAATCCGGTTAAACCTGACTTTTCAAGATATGTATCAAGCCATTGGACAATATGATTCATCACCTTTTTTATTTTCATAAATATGTTTTCAACCCTTTTATATCATTTTTTTTCTGGCACATGATATACACTGACGGTCAATAAATTACAATAAATGCCGACTTTTATTGAATACGAT
>JAFCZY010000423.1 GCA_019314105.1 Deltaproteobacteria bacterium | reverse complement strand
TTGATTACAAATATGTAGAAAGGAGGTTTTGGCTCAAAAAAACCTGCCGCCTTTTCCATTAGAAGTGGCGGGTTTTTCCATTTCATGCTATATCTTGCCTTTATTTAAAAAACAAAAGGTCGAGTCATGCCCCGTGTGAAAAAGGGTATCAAACCCTTTATATTTATTTTTTTTATTTGCCTTATCTTTATTATCGGATATCGAAATCTCGAATATAACTGGCAGTGGTATCGGGTTAAATCTTTTTTGTTTGTTTTTGAAAATGGAGAATTTACAAGGGGGCTGTTGCTGGATGGGCTATTAATTACCCTTAAGATTTCTTCTATTAGTCTTGTGATTTCTTTTATGATTAGTCTTGTGATTTCTTTTATGATTGGTTTTTTGTCTGCCTTTGCAAGATTGTCGTCTTCGCCCATGCTCCGGGTAGTCTCCTGGTGCTATGTAGAAACCATTCGGAACACCCCGCTTTTGATCCAGATATTTTTAATCTATTTCGTGATCTCGCCGGTATTTAATATCTCAGCCTTTTTTTCTGCGGTCATTGCGTTAAGCCTGTTTGAAGGCGCGTATTCTTCAGAGATTATCCGATCCGGCATCATCAATATTCCAAAGGGACAATATGAAGCCGCCCAAAGCATCGGGCTGTCTGTCCCCGGCATTTATATTAAGATAATTATTCCCCAGATGCTGCGGCAGACCCTTCCCATGCTTGCCGGTCAAAGTGTGTCTTTGATAAAAGATTCAGCTTTGGTCAGTACAATTTCCATCTATGATCTGACCATGCAGGGGCAAAGAATTGTTTCCGAAACATTTTTAACTTTTGAAATCTGGTTTGCTGTGGCATTATGTTACCTGGTCATTACTGCCAGTCTTTCTTTTATCATCAGATTATTTGAAAACAAACTTAAATTTATCAACCCATAATGTTGAATGAAGAATTTTATAAGAATTTTATAAGGAGATAAAAATGAAAAAGATTTTATGGTTAAGTATTCTGTTTTTATTGATTTTGGGTGGCACTTCAGTCGCCCAGGAGAGTATTATTGAAACAATCCAGAAACAGGGGGTTATCCGGGTGGGGATGTCCACCTTTGTTCCCTGGGCCATGAAAGATAAGAAGGGCAATCTTGTGGGATTTGAAATAGATGTAGCCAGAAAACTGGCCGATGATATGGGCGTTAAAATTGAGTTCGTTCCCACAGCATGGTCAGGGATTATCCCGGCACTTCTTACTGGTAAATTCGATGTGATCATTGGCGGTATGGGCATCACCCCTAAACGAAATTTAAAAGTCAATTTTACCATTCCCTACGATTATTCAGGGATGTCAATGGTTGCTCATAAAGTCCGTGCCAAAGGGTTTACGTCTCTGGATGATTTTAACAAAAAGGATGTCAGTGTTGCTGCCCGGATGGGAACGACAGCAGAGCAGGCAGCAAGAAAATATATGCCCAATGCCACTTTAAAGCTGTTTGAGAACGAGGGTCAGGCACTTCAGGAGTTAAATTTGGGCCGGGTTCATGCCCCTCAAATATCCGGACAAATTATTTGTTCCCTTAAAAGAAAATTTTACCAGAGAACCCATTGGATTTGCCATTAGAAAAGGGGATCATGATGCCTTGAATTATCTGAATAACTGGGTGTTGAATATGCATGCCCAGGGGTTTTTAAAAGAGAAAAAAGCATACTGGTTTGAATCTAGGAAATGGGAAGACCTTGTTAAATAAAAAATCTTTAAAATTTACCATCATTGATATGGCAGTGATTATTTTCGTCATTACTGCCATAGGGTTGTTTTTTTCAAGGATGAGCACTACGCTGGATTATAAATGGGAATGGGGTGCGATCCCATCGTATTTCTTTTTTTGGGATGCTGTCACTGGAGAACTGAAAGCCAATATTCTTATCTTGGGGTTTGTCACAACGGTTAAACTTAGTTTCTGGGCAACACTTATCGGGTTTTTATTGGGGACGCTGTCCGGTATCATGGGGGCAAAGGGATCGTTTGAACAACGATTTGTCAGTAGAATTTATGTAGAAACCATTCGGAATATTCCTTCCCTTGTGCTGGTGATTATTTTTTATTATTTTGTCTCCAGCCAGTTTTTGGATGCACTTTATCTGGATCAATGGTTAAGAAGCAGTTCCCAGACGGTTCAGCAGATAATCGGCCTTTTGTTTTCAAGTCCTGATCAGATTAATGCGTTTCTTTCAGCTATTATTGCCCTTGGAATTTATGAGGGCGCCTATGTGTCGGAGATTGTCCGTGGGGGAATTATTTCCATACCCGATGGCCAATGGGAGGCCTCTTTATCCATTGGCTTGTCCAGGCAAAAGACCTTTCTGCTTGTGATTTTACCCCAGACCCTTAGGAAAGTAGCGTTTCCCCTTGCAGGACAGTTTATATCCACCATAAAAGATTCTGCCATTGTATCGGTTATTTCAATCCAGGAGTTGACCTTTCAGGGGATGGAACTGATGGCCGCCACCTTTTTAACGTTTGAAATCTGGATTACGATCACATTTCTTTATTTTATCCTGACATTTTCGCTTTCACAATCAGTGGCTTTTTTTGAAAAAAAATATGCCTTAAAATAATAAGTGCCTGAAGAATGCCAGCTAAAGAATGATATTCAGAATCCGTCGGAGTGGTTCAGCCGCACCCCAGAGTAATTGATCGCCCACTGAAAAAGCGGTTAAATAATCCTCGCCTAGAGTCATCTTCCGGATACGTCCCACAGGGACGGTTAAGGTTCCGGTTACTGCCGCAGGCGTCAGGTTTTTAATGGTCTCTTCTTTTTGATTTGGCACCACTTTAACCCAATCATTATTCTCGGCCAGCATGGCTTCAATTTCATTTAACGGGACATCTTTCGTCAGTTTGATGGTAAAGGCTTGACTGTGGCATCGCATGGAACCCACTCGAATACATTGGCCGTCAATGGGAATGGGATTGTCTGAGCGACCGATAATTTTATTGGTTTCAACAAATCCTTTCCATTCTTCCCTTGTCTGACCATTTTCCATTGCTCTGTCAATCCAGGGAATCAAGCTTGCAGCCAGAGGAACAGCCCAGTTCTGAACAGGAAATGTATCTGATCTCATGGTGTTAATAACATTTTTGTCCAGTTCCAGAATAGCCGATGCCGGATTATCAAGAACAGGAGCTGCCATTTTGCCAATGGCCTGCATCTGGGTTACGAGTTCTTCCATGTTTTTGGCCCCGGCACCGGAGGCTGCCTGGTATGTCATGGAGGTCAGCCATTCGATAAGGTCGTTTTCAAACAAGCCGCCAAGGGCCATCATCATCAGGGATACCGTACAATTGCCGCCGATATAATTTTTAATGCCATCGGACAAGGCATCATCAATGACCTTGCGGTTCACAGGATCCAGGACAATAATACTTTTATCATCCATTCTCAAGGTTGATGCCGCATCAATCCAATAACCGTCCCAGTTTTTTTCAGCAAGTCTGGGCCGGACAGATTCTGTGTATGATCCCCCCTGGCAGGACAGGACAATATCCATGTCCAGCAGACTGTCTATATCATATGCATCGATCAGTGGCGGCGTTTCAATCCCAATATCAGGGCCTTTCCGGCCAACCTGGGAGGTCGTAAAA
>JAFCZY010000422.1 GCA_019314105.1 Deltaproteobacteria bacterium | reverse complement strand
CGGGTTGCTGTTGCAATCTCTTTTGTTAAATTTTTTTTCTGATCTTTTTCTTTATAATCATTGAATTTCACCTTGATCAGCTCACTGGCCTCAAGCGCCTGATCGATCTCTCCACTCAGCGTGGCGGTAAGTCCTTTTTGACCGACAAAAGCAGAGGGATTCAGATTGTGGGCCAATCCTCGTAAATATTTTTTTTCTGATCCTTTTAATTCTTTCAGCTCATCTATCCTTTTTCAAATATTACCACCGACAAAGTATTCTCGACATATTGACGAAAATCTTTTTGATTATTATTATACACTTATATGGTAGGATACAACTAAAATCAATTTTAACTTTTAAAAAGGAGAGTTAAACATGGCTTCACAAAAAATAACTCTGACGGTAGAAGGTATGAGCTGTGGCCATTGCTCAGGAACTGTCCAACGGGTCCTTGAAGAAATAGACGGTATTTCCAATGTATCGGTTGATCTTAATGCAAAAAAGGCATCTTTTAATGCTGACAATTCAGAACTTGTTGATAAAGCGATTAAAAAAATAAATGAGGCCGGATACAAGGCATGAAATTATCAACCTCCGGCGTTAATCTCATGTCCGCCATGGATGAAACAACCTCAAGTTGTTCGACTGACCCTTCGACCCCCTTGGCAGGCCATGAAAGACCCGGCTATAAGCTGTGTTCCTATGTGGACAGGTTTATAAAAACCGATGCAAGGCTTATCCCCGTCATTAAACCAAAACTGGGAAAAGATGATCTTTTTTCAAGTTTTTATGTCAGATGCGGCATCCGTCGGCATACCTACACAGTGGCTCCCGGTCTTTACGGCATTGGAAAACCGGATAAAAATTCAGAGATTCTTGTAACCGCAAATTTTAAATTAACATTTGATCATTTGCGAAAGGAACTGAGTGACATCAATGCATGGATTCTGGTACTGGATACGAAAGGGATCAATGTATGGTGTGCGGCAGGAAAGGGAACTTTTTCAACCCGGGAACTTGTGAAAAAGATTAAAGACTGCTCTCTTGAAAAAATCGTGGATCATAAACGGGTCATTGTTCCTCAACTGGGAGCGACGGGCGTATCGACAAGAGCTGTCAAAAACCAGTCCGGATTCAGGGTGGTGTACGGGCCGATACGGGCCAAGGATATCCCTGTTTTTCTAAAAAATAACAGAAAAGCGGATAAAAAGATGAGACAGGTCACCTTTACGCTGTATGAACGGTTCATCCTGACACCTGTAGAGATTCAAACTGTGCTGAAACCAGCCTTATTTACAGCACTTATTCTGTTCATTATTTCCGGTTTTGGGCCGGATATTTTTTCTTTTTCCGGAGCCTGGGAAAGAGGGATAGTTTCTGTTTTTGCCCTTGCAGCGGGAATATTCTCAGGTGCCTTTGTTACCCCGATTCTGCTTCCTTTTATCCCCTCCAGAGAATTTGCTCTCAAGGGAATCATTACCGGAAGTATTTTTGCCATACCCCTGATGACTATACTATCATTTGCCATTAGTGGCTTTACAGGTCTTCTGGCACTTTTTTTATTCAGCGTGACCAGCAGTTCTTATCTGGCCATGAATTTTACCGGGGCAACACCGTTTACGTCACCCTCAGGGGTTGAAAAAGAAATGAAACGGTACCTCCCTGTGCAATTAGCAAGCCTTGTGATTTCATCCGGGCTCTGGATATATTCTGCATTTTGACCGAAATCCGAAGGATTTAAATATGGAAAATTTAAAATATTTAGAGGATGTATCAACCCTGGTACTCGATGAAGAAAAATGTATCGGCTGCAGCCTGTGTACCGAAGTCTGTCCTCAAGCGGTTTTTGAAATGAAGCAGGACAAAGCCCATATTGTTGATTTTAATGCCTGCATGGAATGTGGTGCCTGCGTTAACAATTGTCCTTCCCAGGCCATATCCGTGAGTCCGGGTGTCGGCTGAGCCGCCTATATTATCCAGGTTTGGATAAAAGGAAAAGAAAACGCCTCCTGTGGCAGTGGTGAGTGCTGCTGAGCACTGGCATGAAATAACAGCTCTTTTTCTCTTTAAAATACAATTTAAAACATGGTGAATAAATTAAAAATACTGTTCCTTTGTA
>JAFCZY010000421.1 GCA_019314105.1 Deltaproteobacteria bacterium | reverse complement strand
GATTGAATATTCACCACTGACATTATAGGCAGCAATGGGAAGATCAATTTCTTCTTTTAATCGACAGATAATATCCAGATAAGACAAGGCCGGTTTTACCATGATAATGTCTGCACCTTCCTCAATATCCATGGTGGCTTCCCGGATGGCTTCAATGGCATTGGCCGGATCCATCTGATAAGTTTTTCGGTCACCAAACTGAGGGGCTGATTCAGCAGCCTGCCGGAAAGGACCATAAAAGGCTGAACTGTATTTAACAGCATAGGACATGATAGGGATGTGAGACAATCCCTCTTCATCAAGGGTTTGCCTGATTTCACCGACTCTGCCGTCCATCATATCCGAGGGCGCAACCATATCGGCGCCAGCCCTGGCATGGGACAAGGCGGTTTTTGCCAGAAGGTCAAGGGAGGCATCGTTGTCAATAATGCCGTTTTCCACAACGCCGCAGTGCCCGTGATCCATATATCCGCAAAGGCAGACATCGGTAATGACCAAAATGTCCGGAACTTTTTCTTTCACTGCTTGAACGGCTTTTTGAACAATACCGTCCGAGGCATAGGCCCTTGTTGCCAAAGGATCTTTCTTGTCAGGAATACCAAATAAAATGATGGCAGGGACACCGGCATCACGGGCTTCTTGTGCTTTTTTGACAATATGATCACAGGAAAGTTGAAAATGACCCGGCATGGACTCAATGGGTTTTTTGATAGACTTTCCTTCTATGGCAAATAAAGGAAGGATAAAATCATCACAGGAAAGTCTGGTTTCCCGTATCATTCTTCTGAAATTTTTATTGGCTCTTAATCTTCGGCCCCGAAAATCAGGAAAAAGCATTATACACCGTCCTTTTTGATTTCTTCATCGGTCAGATAACAGGCAGGATCACTGTCCCAGGGATCATTGGCAACGGACTCTGCCCTTGCCCTGAAATTGCCGGCGCAAATATCAAGCCATCTGCATTCGGCACACCGGCCTTTAACATGATTCTTCTTTTCTTTGAGTTTCATTAAGAAGTCGTTGTCATTATTTGTCCATATTTTAGAAAAAGGCATGTCTTTGATGTTGCCAAGACTTTTTTCCCGCCAGAATTGATCTGGATAGACTTCTCCATCCCATGAGATGCACCCGATTCCCCGACCGGAATTATTGCCTTCATTCATTTCAAGAAGTTCAAGAACTTCAGCTGCTCTTTCGGGGTCCTCCTTTAGAAGCCGTTGGTAAAGATAAGGGCCATCCGCATGATTATCCACTGTGAGAACCTCTTTGGGCAAGTTCCGGTCATGGAGATCTTTTGTCCTGTCCATAATAAGATCAAGAACTTTTCGGGTTTCTTCATGGGAGAGATCTTCCTTGGCAATTTCAGAGCCTCGACCTGAATATACCAGATGATAGAAACAGGCTCGAGGGATATTTTTTTCTTCAAGCAGATCAAAAATGCCGGGGATATCCTGAACATTCCTTTTGTTGATGGTAAAGCGCAGCCCTACTTTGATACCCGCTTCCTGGCAGTTTTTAATGGCGGCCATGGCTTTTTTATAGGACCCTTTAACCCCTCTGAATTTATCATGGGTCTCTTCTAAACCGTCAAGGCTGATGCCCACATAAGAAAGTCCGATTTTTTTGAAGATTTTGGCTTTTTCTTTGGTGATAAGAGTGCCATTGGTGGAAATAACAGCTCTCATTCCCTTGCTGACAGCATATTTGGCATATTCAACAAGCCGTGGGTGTACCGTGGGTTCTCCACCGGAAAATAAAAGAACCGGTACGCCAAAGCTGGCAAGGTCATCAATCATGGTAATGCATTGTTCATGCGACAGTTCATTGTCATAGGAAATGTCTTCTGACCTGGCATAGCAGTGAACACATTTAAGGTTGCATCGTCTTGTCATATTCCAGACAACCACTGGTTTTTTATCTTTTGAGAACTGCAGAAGATGAGAGGGGAGTTGCCCTGATTGTCTTGAGTATCTTAATGCATCTGATGGTTCGACGGTCGCACAATAAAGTTTTGAAATTCCAATCATGTTATTTCTTCCCTGATAAGATCGTTAAGGTAGGTTTCATGGTTTATTAGAGCAGTCTTAGACAGAAAAAATCT
>JAFCZY010000420.1 GCA_019314105.1 Deltaproteobacteria bacterium | reverse complement strand
AAACTGGCGTATTACATTTCGTTTTATCGAAAGTGATGCAGAAATTGTAAATTATGAAGATTATCACTAAATTATCAAAATAAGGATAAGTTATGAGAATGCACGACCCTCCACATCCTGGCGAAATATTAAAAGGCTTATGGCTGGCGCCTATGGATATCACTATTACAGATGCCGCAAAATCTATAGGAGTTAGCCGCAAAACGTTATCAAAAATTATAAATAAAAAAGGTAACATAACCCCTGAAATGGCAGTGCGGTTATCTATAGCGCTTGGGAGTAGCCCAGAAAGCTGGATGAGGCATCAAATGGCTTATGACTTGTGGAAAATAGAACGAAACAAAAAAAAACTTAATGTTCATCCGATATGGATTCTCATAATACACCTCCTGTTATAGTCTTCTCTATTCACTGCATTATAATGCCTTGGCAAAACAAATCAATGGATTTGATTTTTTAAACATATCCCTGTAAACTTGCCCTAATTTTGGATTTATAAAATTTTAAACAAGGAAAGTTTTTCTTTATGAAATATACGTGGTGGATTTTTCAGGTGGGCATGATGCTTGTATCTATTTTTTTTCTGATTTTCGGATTCGATCTGATTATTGGCGCCTATTCGTTAAAAGATCCTTTTAGTTTTATCATGACCTTTTTTTCTGCAAGCTTTGTCATACTGATCAGTTTAGCGTTGGCGATCAGTTTTCTGATTAAAATGATCAGAGTGTATCGACACATTAACACTCCAAAGAATAACAATCTATCATGAGTCATATTTTCAGCCTTAAAAATGTTTCAAAAACCTATGGGGATGATACACTTTTTCACGATCTTTCCTTTGATTTTAAATTAAAGGAACAGATAGGGCTTATCGGCATGAATGGGTCTGGTAAATCCACGTTGTTGAAAATCATTGCAAATGAAATTGAACCGGATACCGGAGAACTTATTACCAACACCGGCTTAAGATTTATATATCTTCCCCAGGAAGATCATCTCGATTCCGATCAAACAGTAGAACAGCTTTTATATGACAGCTCAAAGGGCAGCCCTTTTGATGATCGGGAGCGTCATAAAATTGTTCAAAAATCATTGGGGAAAGGGGAATTTGAAAATATCAACATGCCGGTGGGGAATCTGTCCGGCGGATGGAAAAAAAAACTGGCCATCACAAGGGCACTTTGCTGCAAACCGGATATTCTTTTACTGGATGAACCCACCAATCACCTTGATATTAACGGTATTTTGTGGCTGGAAGAACTATTAAAATCAGCACAATTTTCATTTATTGTTGTCAGTCATGATCGTACCTTTCTTGAAAATGTCTGTCTCAATGTCATGGAAATCGCAAAATATTATCCTGAAGGATATTTTAAAATTACCGGCCAGTATAAAAAATTTGAAAAAGAACGAAAGAAATTTTTAATCAGTCAACAAAACAAACAGGCCTCTTTATCCAGCAAAATGCGACGGGAAGATGAATGGCTCAGACAAGGGCCCAAGGCCAGGAGTACAAAAGCAAAATATCGGATCGAGCAGGCACAGAAATTAAGAACAGAATTATTTTCCGTAAAAGACAGAAATAAGAATACAGCCAAGATGGATATTGACTTTCATGCAACCGGTCGACAAACAAAAAAACTATTGCGCGCTCATTATCTTAAAAAAAGTGTTGAGGGGAAGGAATTGTTTTCTGATATCTCCTTTGAACTTGGACCAGGCGTTTGCCTTGGTGTTGTCGGGAAAAATGGCAGTGGCAAATCAACATTTTTATCCATTCTTGAAAAAAAGACCCTCCCGGATGAAGGGAAGATCCAATGGGCGGAAAATTTAAAAATTGCTGTTTTTGACCAACACCGCTCTAACTTAAACCTTACATTAACTTTAAAAGAAGCCCTTAATCCAGGCGGCGGGGACAGTGTTAATTATAAAGACAGATCCATTCATATCGTCACCTGGGCAAAGCGGTTTTTATTTATGCCGGATCAACTTGATATGCCGGTGAAAAGGTTATCCGGCGGTGAAAAGGCAAGAATTATTCTTGCCAATATCATGCTTTCTCCTTGTGATGTTCTTCTCCTGGATGAGCCCACCAATGATCTGGATATTTTATCTCTGGAAGTTCTTGAAGACAGCATACGGCAATTCCCGGGTGCGGTGGTTATCGTTTCCCATGACCGTTTTCTCATGGACAATGTCTGCCACCGGATTTTATATCTTGACCCTGACTCAGACGCTAAATTTTTTAAAGATTTTAATCAAATCCTGAACCACCGCCTGACGCTCCTTGAAAAACCCCGGAAAATAAAAAAGGCTTCCCGCAAAAAGGCCAACCCGCCCTTAAGTTTTTCATATAAAGACCAATATGAACTGGATCATATTGAAGAAAAAATTTTAGACGCTGAAACCGAGGTTCAATCGCTTTCCGATAAAATACAATCACCTGAAATCATAAGCATCCCTGAAAAAATGA
>JAFCZY010000419.1 GCA_019314105.1 Deltaproteobacteria bacterium | reverse complement strand
AATTTTATTTAAAGAAGAGTTTTTTTTATCCATTTTTTTTGTGCCTTGAAAAGTTTAATTTGATAGGTTTTGTTACATTTTTATTTTAAACTGTCAAGTTTTTGCTCAATTTTTTTGCTCAATTTTGACTTTGATAGGTATCAAAAATATCTTAAAATTAGGAGTATGTATCCATGAGAAGGTTTGTTATTTAAGATTCCTTGTGCTGGTGTTTAACTCTTTCAACTCCCGGTATATGTTCCTGAAATCATTTATATAACAATAATCTCTCCGCTCTGTTTCAATCTCGTGAATAATATCAATATTGTGAAGGATTAAAAGTTCTTGTTTATTGTCCGATCCTTTTACCATTTCAATACCCGAGGGTGCCCATATACCTGAACCGCCGCAATAATCAAGGCCATTAAAACTGTGCGGGCCGACAGCATTGGCAGCCATGACCCATACCTGGTTCTGCCAGGCCAATGAAGGCAAAGCCATATCCCATTGAATTTTATAATAGGATTCCTTATTTATTTGAAGACCTTTATATTCTCTTTTACCCTGTTTTTTCCAGGCAGCAGTTATAATGAGGCCATCTACTTCTTTGAGATAGACAAGTTCCTGAACAAGCTGGGGGAAGCAGATATCATAACAGGTCAAAAATCCGAATTTCCCCCATGCTGTATCCAGTACCAATGTATCATTTATACCGGATGTGATATATTTTTTTTCAAGTCCGGGCAGAAAAGTTTTTTTATAGGTTTTGTTTTTATTAAAATAATTACCGGTTCGGTCCAGAACAAAGTTAGTGTTGAAAAATTTATTAGTGTCTTCCCTGTTTTTTATCAGGCCGTTAAAAACAATATATTGCAGAGTCTCGTTTACATATGTCTGGATAATCTCATCAAACCAGTCGGTCAAATTATCCAGACTGGCCTTTTCCATATAGGATCTGCATTCTTTTTCAGGTTCTCGAAAATATCCTGAAATACAGTATTCAGGGAAAATTGCAAGATTAACCTTATTTTTAGAAAATTGATCCAAAGCAGATATGATTCTAAGTTTATTCTCCTCAATATCCCTCGGATTCGATTTGATATTTGCAATGCCTGCGGACAAGCAGTGGGTCTTATTTGAATAAAATTTTTCTTTCTTAATCAATTTTTCCATCACAATAGACTATGTTATTTGTGAGTTTGATTATTTTATGCATAATTCAAAAAAGTTGTCCAGTGTTTTTTCTCGGTCAAAATCCCAGATCAAGGTTACAAGGGAGTCTGCTTTGGTTTTTCCCAGGACAGGGGATGTCAGCCATAAAAATTTGTTGTCAAGTTCCAAGTCTGTCGGGAATTGACTGTGGGGATCCCATCTTGCCGAGATCACGCCTGAAGAGAATACATTCCCGGTTTTGGTCGTGATCTCAACCTCCGACTCAGCCTTGGCCGGAAATTTTTTCTGGAATCGTTCTTCAGCAATGATTTGAATTTTATCCATCATCCTGTGGATATCTTTTCCAAAAAGTCTTGGGGCAGTCACTTGGACGGGGCCGATCTCGCCGTCCAGCAGAGCGGCAGCAATAGGAAATGGAATATTATACTGGGCTTGTTCTGTATTTTGAGGATAATTCGTATTTAAAACGGCTGACTCTTTAAATGTAAACACCTTGATCTGTTTTATCTCTTCATGGTCAATGCTGTTTTCCACCATGATTTTCAGAGCACCGTCCACTCCCGGCTGAGCCCATCGGCAAGCCGAATAAGGTTTAAAATACAGGTTCATGATTTCATAGGACCGACCCAAAGATTTAATCCATTCCTCTTCAGGGGAATCGTTAATAATCGGATTAATCCCGGTAAATCCTTTATCCGCCATAATAACAGACATCATGGCCACCATACAGCCCCACCCGATACTGTCTTTTCCCATGCCAGGGATTTCAATGCATTTCATCATTGGGGCAATGGGGGCATGATATTCAGCCGCACCCAGGGCATGACAAGATTTTTCCCGGGTCAGCCCGAGAAGTTTTCCTGCAGCAGCAGCCCCACCAATGGCACCCCAGCTTCCCGAAGAGTGGTATGTCTTATAGGTTGCATGCCGGATCAGACCGGCCCGGATGGCCA
>JAFCZY010000418.1 GCA_019314105.1 Deltaproteobacteria bacterium | reverse complement strand
CGCCGCCGATCTCTATATCCATGGAAAAATCAGCACCCACATCAAAGGGCGGATCAATATAGATCAGCTTGATACCGCCCTGCGCTTCAATTTCCTCACGCAGCGGCCCATTCTTCAGTGAAGACAGAATCAGTTTATTATCCCCCCAGATCAGCTTGTTGTTCCACCCCGTGATCTGCCTGCCGGTCTGCTGATCGAACAGATCCATCTGTATGGATCGTTGCTCTTCCGCCCGGGGTTCATCCACCTGCTCAATCACCTGAAACGGCAGCACCACATTGCAGACTTCACCGGTCTTGCCATTCCAAACCAGCTCAACTTCTTTTTTGTCCTCAAACAACAAAAAACGATACTTCTCCGGCAGCGGCTTCCCTGCCTCAAAATGGCGGTTGATGTCCCTTATCTCATTATCGGTCAGTTTCATTTCAGCCCCTGCAGTCGGATAAAATTTGATTCATTTTTACTTTTCAATAATAATTCGAGTATCCGATTTAAAAATTATCGTCAAGGAAAACTTGCATTTCGATGAAATGCCATGGTAATCAGAGCACCTTATGGTTCGATTAATTGATTTAAAATCGATCGAAATTCTGATATGAATATTCTCTGACGGTGAAGCGTTAATATTTAAAAAGGAATAACGGCATGCGCCGGAAATTAAAACTGTTATGATCATGGATCAGAAAGCATACTGGGATAAGGCGGCAGTCAAAAAGGAATTTACCACACCCTTTCAGATGGATATTTTTAAACCGCATGTGTCAAAAGAATCCGTCATCCTGGATGTGGGCTGCGGATACGGCCGAACCCTGAATGAGCTTTATCAGGAAGGGTTTAAGAAAATTTCAGGAATTGATTTTTCACAGAAAATGATTGAAAGAGGCAATTGTTTGTATCCTTATCTTGATTTGAAAAAATGCAACACTATTTTTCCGTTTGATAACAACACCTTTGATGCCGTAGTGTTGGTTGCAGTTTTGACCTGCAGTGTGAAAGATGAAACCCAGAACCGGATAGTGGATGAAATAGAACGGGTGTTAAAGCCCGGTGGGAGGTTGTATATCAATGATTTTTTAATTAATCGGGACTCGCGTAATATTGACAGATATAATGAGTTTAAAGAGGCTTACGGAACCTATGGGGTATTTGAACTTGATGAGGGGGCACAGCTTCGCCATCATACGACAGACCATTTGTTTAATTTGACTCGGAATTTTGAGACCAGGGAATTTGACACTATTGTGTATACTACCATGAACAACCATACATCCAATGGGTTTTATTATTTGGGAGAGTTGAAAAGCAAAAGACATGATTCAGATTGACTGGAAAATAAAATCATTTAGCCGGCTGGGCAGAGATGAACTGTATGAATTTCTAAAACTCCGGGTGGATGTGTTTGTGGTGGAGCAGAAGTGTCCTTATCCGGAAATGGATGACAAGGACAGGCATCCTGAAACCCTGCATCTTGCTGGAAAAGGAAAAGGCGGAGAACTTATGGCATACTTAAGAATCCTGCCGCCGGGTTTAAGCTTTAAAGAGGTCAGTATCGGCCGGGTGGTTGTGGCAAAAGAGAGCCGGAGGCAGGGGATCAGTGATACCATGCTGAAAATTGCCCTTAATCAAATTAATCGCACCTGGCCCAATGAGAATATCCGGATCGGTGCTCAGGTGTATTAAAAGAAATTTTATGCATCCCATGGATTTGAGGCAGCATCCGAAAGCTATCTTGAGGACGGGATTCCGCATATTGATATGATCAGGATATGGTCGTAAATGAAAAGCCGGGTGTTGCATATATCGAGCGAGGTCAGTATTCCGGATAATGAAATCCGATTTGAGGCCATTAGGGCTCAAGGGGCGGGTGGCCAGAACGTGAACAAGGTCTCAACCGCCATACATCTGAGGTTTGATATTCAAAACTCCAGCCTGCCCGATGAGGTTAAAGAAAAAATACTGGCGCTTAATGATAAGCGAATCTCAAAGGATGGTATCATTGTTATTAAGGCACAGAAGTTTCGCAGCCAGGAGAAAAATAAAGAAGATGCCCTTAACAGGCTCAAGGCCTTAATTTTAAAATCAATGGTCAAGCAAAAGAAAAGGAGACC
>JAFCZY010000087.1 GCA_019314105.1 Deltaproteobacteria bacterium | reverse complement strand
TTGCATTGCCTGTAAACTGTGCGAACTTCGATGCCCTGATTTAGCCATACAAATTATAGAAAAGTCAGGGAGGGAAAAATGAAAAATAAAAAGAATATCCGGTTTGTCCAGGGAAACGAAGCCTGTGTAGAAGGCGCTATCTATGCCGGAATAGATTTTTTCGCAGGATACCCCATCACCCCTTCCACTGAAATAATGGAACAACTGGCGGCTCGTCTTCCCCAAAAAGGAGGCAAATTCATCCAGATGGAAGATGAAATCGCATCAATGGGGGCGATTATTGGTGCATCCCTTACCGGCAATAAAGTCATGACCGCCACATCAGGCCCGGGATTCTCCCTTAAACAGGAGGCCTTAGGGTATGCCTGCATGGCGGAAATTCCCTGTGTCATTGCCAATGTACAGCGCGGCGGCCCTTCAACAGGCAACCCAACCCATGTCAGCCAGGGAGACGTGAACCAGACAAGATGGGGCACCCATGGAGATCATTCCATTATTGCACTCACCGCATCCAATCATCAGGATGTGTTCAAAATAACGGTTGCGGCCTTTAACATGGCGGAAACCTATCGAACTCCGGTGGTCATCCTGCTGGATGAAGTCATCGGCCATATGCGCGAAAAGCTTGTAATTCCCGAACCGGGCGAGATTCCGGTAGTGGACCGCCTGAGAACTTCTGTTAAAAAAGGGATTGATTATCATCCCTATCTACCCCGTGAGGACGGCAGGCTGCCCATGTCTGATTTCGGTGCAGAACACCGATACAATGTCACAGGTCTGTTCCACGACATGTGGGGGTTTCCAAACAACGATCCAGGAGTTGTCGGCGGGCTTTTACGGCATCTTGTGGATAAAATAGAAAATAATGTTAACAGTATCAGTATGTATAAAGAATACTGGCTGGAAGATGCTGAATATATCCTGGTCTCCTATGGATCATCTGCCCGATCTGCCATTCATCTGGCAAAGAACAGAAGAGCAATTGGCATGAAAATAGGCGTTCTTGAGCTGCAAACCCTTTGGCCCTTCCCTGCTGATATGGTCAAAGAAAAATGTGCGGGAACCAAAGCCGTTATTGTGGTTGAAATGAACATGGGACAAATGGTCACGCAGGTTAAAAATGCCGTTGATAATCCGCATAACGTTTTTCTGGCCAACAGGATTGACGGAGAATTGATCGCACCAACCGACATCAAAACTCTTTTGAGGATGATCCAGGGGAAAGGGGTATAACATGACAAAACAAATATTTAATTTTAAAGACTATATTCGACCACGATTTTTCCCCCATCTCTGGTGCCCCGGCTGCGGCCACGGCATCGTTTTGGGATCTTTATTACGGGCAGTCCATGAACTGGGTCTTAATAAAAACGAGATCGTTATCACTTCAGGAATTGGCTGTTCATCCAGGATTTCAGGATATGTTGATTTCCATTCGCTTCATACCATCCATGGAAGAGCGCTTTCTTTTGCGACAGGAGTTAAGCTTTCCAAACCCAAATTAAAGGCCATTGTTCCCATGGGGGACGGTGATGCCCTTGCCATCGGCGGCAATCATTTTATCCATGCAGCCAGAAGAAACATTGATATCACAGCCATTGTCATGAACAACAGGATTTACGGTATGACAGGCGGGCAGTTTTCTCCTTTGTCCGGCACTGGTAAGAAAGCGACAACAGCGCCCTATTCGACTATTGACAGGAGTTTTGATGTGGTTGAGCTTGCTAAAAGTGCCGGTGCAACCTTTGTCGCCAGATCCACGGTATTCCATGCCAATGAATGCAAAGACCTTCTTAAAAAAGGCATCTCCCACAAAGGATTTTCAGTTATAGAAATTCTGACACAATGTCCGACCTATTATGGAAGGAAAAACAAGGAAGGGGATGCCATCCAGATGATGGAAAGCTATAAAACCAATACAGTAAAAATCGGATCTAAAAAACTGGAGAAAAATCCTGATTTAATCCAGAGAGGAATTTTTGTTGAAAAAACAGATGTCCCTGAATACTGTGAAGCGTATGATAAAATTATCGAGACAGCAATGAAAGGAAAAGCATAATGGAACGAATAAGAATGGTTTTTTCAGGCTCAGGCGGTCAAGGCGTCATAACGGCTGCGATCATCCTTGCCAAAGCTGCAGCGATTTTTGAAAACAAAAGTGCCATCCAGTCCCAAAGTTATGGTGCCGCAGCAAGGGGTGGCTCCACCCGAAGTGATATTATCATTGATGACTCTGAAATATATTTCCCCAAAGTTATCCAGCCCAATATTCTGGTCAGCCTGACCCAGGAAAGCTATAACAAATTTTCTACCATCATCCGTCCCGGCGGCCTGCTTTTGGTGGATTCAAAATATGTCACCATTGGAAAAAAAGTGGATGCCAAGCATATCGCTCTTCCTATGTATGATACGGTGATGAAAGAAATAGGGAAACCCATTGTGTTTAATATCTGCATGCTGGGAGCCTTGATTGGCATATCCGGGTTAATCAAACCTTCATCCATTCTGAAAGTGCTTGAAACAACCATCCCTGAAGATTTTATGGAAATGAATAAAAAAGCTCTGGATCTGGGCATGAAAATGGGTAAAAAAGAACGATATTAAAAAAACAGACCATGCCCAAAATAAAAAATAGCCCCCCTTCTCTTGTTGCAGATTGGGACACCCTTCACAGAGTCTTTATCCGGCCTGAAGATGAGAACTGCCGGAAGACCCTTGTTAAATATATGGAACAGATTCTGTTTGGTCTTCATGATTTTTTAAACAAGCATGTCGGGGTGACCGAAGAAATCAGCCTGATTAAACTGGCTGAAGACTACACAGATACAAAGATCAATAAAAATCCGCAAAAAAAACTGGCCGATGTAATCAAGGATATCATCGATGAAATTGCTCCCAGGGCTGTCAATGTGGCCTCCCCTTATTTTATCGGTCACATGACATCGGCTATCCCCTTTTTCATGGTTCACTTAAAAGCGATCACTGCCGCTTTAAACCAGAATGTGATCAAACTTGAAACCTCAAAGGTTTTATCCATACTGGAAAAACAAATCCTTGCCAAAATGCACCGGATGATTTTCAACTTTGATGAACACTTCTATCTTGCCCATGTCCAGAACACGGAAACATCCCTGGGTGTTTTTACGACCGGTGGCACAACAGCAAACCTCACTGCCCTGTGGGTTGCCAGGAACAAAAGTTTTCCCCCTAAAGGCACTTTTGAAAGTATCGAAAAAAATGGTTTTTTTGAAGCCATGAAAGCACATGATCTTGAAAGAACCGTGGTGCTTGTCTCAAAAAGAGGTCATTTTTCCTTAAAAAAAGCCGGGGGTATATTGGGATTGGGAAACCAGAATATTATTCCCATAGATGTCGATTCAAACAGAAGTATTGACCTGGTAAAGCTAAAAGCTAAAATCAAAGCACTCCAGGCAGACAAAAAAACAAAGATCATGGCCATCGTCGGCATTGCCGGTGCCACTGAAACAGGTATTATTGATCCGTTGCCCGAACTTGCAGAAATTTGCGAAACTCAGGGAATTCATTTCCATGTGGATGCCGCCTGGGGAGGACCTGTACTGTTATCTGAAAAATACAGTCACCTTCTTAAAGGTATTGAAAGGGCAGATTCCGTCACCATTGACTGTCACAAACAATTTTACATGCCCATGACCTCAGGCATGGTTTATTTTAAAGATCCCAAAGCCCTGGACCAGATTGTGTACCATTCAAGGTATGTCAACAGACCCGGCAGTGTTGACTTGGGAATAAAAACCCTTGAAGGGTCAAGAGAAGCCAATTCTTTAATCCTTGACAGCGCCCTTAAAATAATGGGTTCGCAGGGATATGCCCTCATGATTGAACATGGTATTGAAACCGCCGAACAATTTGGGAAAATGATCGAACAAAGACCTCTCTTTCAACTGGTTACCAGGCCCCAGTTGAACATCCTGACCTACAGAATTATTCCTGTGAATATGCAAAAAAAACTGGAAGCTGCTGATAAAAAAGAGCGGCAAAAACTTAATGCCATCCTGGATGACATCAATATTAAAATCCAGAGAATTCAAAGAGAGGCCGGAAAAAGTTTTGTGTCAAGAACCCGGCTGAAAATCTCACCGGATGACCCTTACAACACCGTTGTGTTAAGGTCTGTTATTATGAATCCAATGACCACTGCCGATATTCTTACTGAGATCCTTGGTGAGCAGGAATCCATTTTTCATACCCTTTAAAAGTCCTGAAAGGGGTCTGCCATCTATCTGCCCAGTGTGATCGCAAGTATATTTAGAATCACGTTATTATATTTATCAACTTGAACATGAAGAAGGGTCGGAGATGATGTCTTTGGATCATATAATGGAATTGAAATTTCAAAGCTGAAAATACTTCACATACCATATGTGGGGTTGCCGAAAATTTATCTGATTCTGTAAATTAAATTGTGTATCTGTCCATGATTCTTCCATGAGAAGGCAAGTCAAGTGTTCGATTCACGAACATCCATTATTTTTAATAACCCAGACCGTCACGCTTCCATTCGCACTCTTTTTTGAGACCTGCCATTGTCTCGGTGCATGTTAAGATCCGTCGGCAGGAGCTGCAATCCATTAGGCGCACTCGTTATTTATTAGCGGCAGCTAATCGATGCAGTAAAACGGCAAGCTTCCGTGCTAAAGCCACAGCTGCACGTTTCTTTTCCTTTTTCATCCATTACAACAACTACATGATCTCGGTCTCCCAAATCCATACCTATTGTGATAATATTATCCATGGCTGGTTTCCCTCCTTTTTTTGCAGTTTATTGACTGCGCATTTATTAAGGTTAGAGTGTGATTATATCACAACTCTTGGGGGGTGCCAGCCTTCTCATCTTATCTATCAGTCCCAGTTTTCCTATATTTCAATAGTGAACTGGCATTTGAAGCTTTTGAGAGTAATTTCAAACTTAAAATGTTTTCATTATTTTTCTTAAAATGGGAGTTTTAAGGTGTATGGCACTTTCCGGACATATTTCCTGGCAGCAATAGCATCTGATACAATTATCATAGTTGTATACGGGCACCATTGATTTATCATCATCCTTGAAAAAAACAGCCTTGGGATTTGCCGGACACATACTGACACAGACCCCGCATTGAACACATTTTTCTGTCTCGATGTAAGGTTTTGATACAAATCGATTGTTCATAAACCCTAAAAAGAAACCCGACTTAAAAGATTTTACAGGGGTTCGTTTAACTTTGAAATTATCCGTAAAAAAACTATCAAAATCATCACCGAGCAGTTCTATATCCTCTTTCAGAAATGATCCCATGCCGGCTTGCATACCATATTTTGTTGTTGGAACATATTCCGGATTCAATTTTATTAACCGGCAAACCGTTGCATCCAAAGCAACCGGATCAGAAGAGAAAAGAAGTATATTCATTTTTTTGGGAGTCCCCCCTCTGGGCCCGTTCCCCTCCATGCCATAGATACCATCCATAATATAAAGCCTTGGACTGATAAGTTTATTCAAATCAACCAGCATTTTTGCAAAATCATCAGCACCTGGTAATTTTAAATGGAATTCGCCTTTAAGCACACCGGGTATACAGCCAAACTGATTTTTAATCGCACCTGTAAATCTCTCTAATCCATGGGTTTTCAACTTCGGAAGACTGATAACACCATCATTATCAAATATAGCTTTTGCAATAGTGAATTTTCTATTTTGAAGTCCTTTATCAAAAAATACATCCATCCCGGTTTTAAAATCTGCCAACTTAATATTAAATTCATCTGCAACCTGAGTTAACCCCGCTTTTTTTGCGGCCTTCAAAGTTTTACCGATTGCAGGCGAATCACCATAAGTAACATTTACTCCGGCAGTTAATACTATTTCGATAACGGCTTTGAAAACAGCCGGATTGGTTGTAACACACTTTTTCGGGGCGTCACCCACGAGGATATTAGGCTTTAATAAAATATTTTCGCCTTTTTGAACAAACAGGGAAAGACCGCCTAAAAGTGAAAGACCTCTCTCAATCGATCTTTTCACGCTATCGTATTCATATGATTCACATCTTACAAGAGCAACTTTTGACATAGAGCACCTTTTATTTTTTTTGTATTTTTATTTCAATCTGCAACAACCCGGATATCCATTAATTCCCTTGACTTAAAAATATATATATGGTTTACATTGATTCTTAAAGGAGAAACAAATGATTTTTTGCTTAACAGACAGATTTTATTTTTATTTCAGGTATTATTTTTATGCCGGTCTGCCTGTTTTGCGCTAGGTTTTATTTTTAAACAAAAGCCGCAGGCAGCAAAAGCCTGCGGCTTTTTTGGTTTCAGTTGCCGGCTTTTGGATACCCCCTGCAAAGGAAAAGGCCATGAAACAAACCTATGATGTAAATGTAAAAGAGTTTAAACCCCTTATTTCACCGGCATCTATTAAAGAAGCGCTTCCATTAACCGATGATGTTGCAAAAACCGTTATTGATGGGCGTCATGACATTGAAAATATTTTGCAGAAAAAAGACGACCGCATCCTTGTGATTGCCGGACCCTGCTCAATCCATGACACAGATGCCGCCCTTGACTATGCCCGGAAAATAAACCAATTAAGGAACGAGGTTAAAGACAAAATAAATCTGATTATGAGGGTATATTTTGAAAAACCCAGAACAACGGTGGGTTGGAAAGGGTTGATCAACGATCCCTTTCTTGATGCTTCCTACAATATTAATGAAGGATTAAAAAAAGCCAGAGCCTTGCTAATTGATATCAACCGAATGGGAGTGCCTGCAGCCACAGAAATTCTTGATCCCATCACGCCTCAGTATATTGCCGGCCTTTTAAGCTGGGTAGCCATTGGTGCAAGGACAACGGAATCCCAGACCCATCGTGAAATGGCCAGTGGTCTTTCCATGCCGGTTGGACTGAAAAACAGTACTGATGGAAGCATTGATGCTGCTATCAATGCCATGATGGCGGCAGGTGCGCCTCAGCATTTTCTCGGAATTGACCCCCATGGATATTCTTCAATGGTCAGTACCACAGGAAATCCTTTTGGACATATTGTTCTTCGTGGTGGACCGCATCCGAATTACGATCCACTTTCTGTGAAAAAAGTCCAGGAAAAACTAAAAGCGAAAAACCTTTTGGAGGCTGTGATAATAGACTGTTCCCATGACAACTCGGGGCAAAAACAAAAAGGGCAGCCATTTGTATTTAAAAGTG
>JAFCZY010000086.1 GCA_019314105.1 Deltaproteobacteria bacterium | reverse complement strand
TAATGAAATCACCATTTGTTCCCCCCATTAACAGGCCCTGTAGAGTTTTTTATCTTGCGGCCGGGTGTATGGGGTGGGCTTGAGACAGGTTTGTATTATTTCAATATGAATTGCGAAAGGAAGTAAAAGTGGTCGAACCCAGGGATATGTATCAATGTCAGACAGTGAATTGCGGTTATATTTATAATCCTGATAAAGGAGACAGAAAAGGAAAAATTGCCAGTACCAAATCATTCAAGTCGCTTGGCTAAATTTGCCATATGGAAAATAAATCCTTTTAACCAGGGAATGAAAGCAAATAGGAGGAATTGGTATGAAATGGATGCAGTTTTTAACACCTGCCAAATCAATTGATTTTAAAGAAACTGAAAGCTATATCTCTCAACATCCAGGAGAAGAGATAACGATCCTGGATGTAAGACAGCCCTCGGAATATCAGGAGAGTCATATCCCCGGAGCCACGCTGATCCCTTTGCCCCAGCTTTCTGACAGACTTAACGAAATTGATTCTGAAAAACCCACCCTGGTCTACTGAGCTGTTGGCGGACGCAGCCGTGTCGCTGCGCAAATGCTTGCAGGAAAAGGGTTTAAAAAAGTGTTTAATGTCGCCGGCGGGATAAAGGCATGGCACGCCAAAACAGCTATTGGCCCTCAGGATCTTGGAATGGATCTTTTCGACGGCAAAGAGGAGCCGCAGGACGTGTTAAAGATAGCCTATTCCCTGGAACAGGGGTTGTGCGAATTTTATATTTCCATGGGAAAAGAAGTGAAAAACGAAAAAGTAAAAGATCTTTTTGCCAAATTATCTGAAATTGAAGTGAAGCATCAGATGTCTATTTATACGGCATACAATGACATCAGCGATGAGAAACTGAACAAAGATGAGTTTGAGGAATTGGTTGAAATCAAGGCATTGGAAGGCGGTCTTTCCACCAGAGAATATCTTGATCTTTTTAACCCTGACTTGAATTCTGAAATCGATGTGATTTCCCTTGCCATGTCAATAGAAGCCCAGGCCATGGATCTTTATCAACGGCTTTCCCTGCGAGTCACGAATTCACAATCAAGAGATATTATTAATAAGATTGCCAATGAAGAAAAGGCCCATCTGGCAAGTCTGGGTAACCTGATGGACAGTCTTTAATCTGCGCGTAACCCGAAGGTCACACGCAAAAGGAGAGGGTAAAATGAGAAAACATCTTGTGCTCATCGGGGGTGGCCATGCCCATATGATGACCCTTGAAAATATCGGCAAATTTGTTGAAAAGGGTTTCAAAGTTACCGTAATCGGCCCCTCTTTTTATCACTATTATTCCGGCATGGGCCCTGGGATGCTGGGCGGGACATACAGCTCTGACGATATCCGTTTTGCCACAAGAGATGTGGTTCAAAAACAGGGCGGTATTTTTGTAAAGGATAAAGTCATCCGGATTGATCCGGATATTAAAGAGATTTATACTAAAACAGGGCATACATTTACCTATGACGTGCTTTCCTTTAATGCGGGCAGTTATGTTCCCATGCAGGCAGTCCATGAAGACCATGACAATATTTACCCGGTTAAACCGATTGAAAAACTCATGGAGGCATCGGATAAACTCAAAAAAATATTTTCACAAAAAAAGATTATTGTCAGTATCGTGGGAGGCGGTCCTTCATCTGCCGAAGTTGCAGGAAATGTTTGGCAACTGGCAAAAAAGATGAAGCAGAATATGCCGGATATACATATTTTTTCCGGCAGAAAATTTATGGTAAGATTTCCCGAAAGTATCAGATCAAGGGTTATGTCCTCCCTTCAGAACAGGGGGATTCAAATTATAGAAGCCGGATATGTAAAAGAGATCAAATCCGATGAAATTTGTCTTGAATCAGGTGAAATATTTTTAACAGATTTTATTTTTATGGCGATAGGTGTTAAACCTTCCACTATCTTTGAAGAGTCTGGTCTGCCTGTTGGACCGGATAAAGGGCTTTTAGTGAATAAATATCTGCAAAATGAAAAATATCCTGAAATATTTGGTGGCGGTGATTGCATTTATTTTAAGGACCAGCCCCTGGATAAAGTCGGGGTGTATGCAGTCCGACAAAATCCTGTCCTGCTTCATAACCTATTGGCAAGCCTTGAAGGAGGCGATTTTGAAGCATTTGATCCAGGACCTGAATATCTTTTGATTTTTAATGTTGGCGGTGGATTTGGCGTATTCAAGAAAAAATGGCTGGTATTTAAAGGGAAAATTGCATTTATGATTAAAGACTATATTGACCGCAAGTTTATGAAGAAATTTCAGGCTATTGAAAAAGAGTTATAGGGTTATAAGGAAGAATAATAATGAAAAAAAAATTGGGATTTAAAATTGTACTGCTGCTTTTTATAGCGGGTTTAATCTCAATATTTTTTATATTTAATCTGGATGGTTATTTTTCTCTCGCCAACCTGAAAAATGAACTTGACGCTTTTAAGGAATATTATGGTCAGCATAAAGTCATGACAATGGCTATTTACATGACCATCTATATTCTTGTAACAGCTTTGTCCCTTCCTGGAGCCGCAATTATGACACTTGCCGGCGGTGCCTTATTCGGACTTTTTTACGGGGTGTTGCTTGTCTCCTTTGCCAGCACCATAGGAGCAACATTAGCCTTTTTAGTTTCCCGGTACATGTTCAAAGACTGGGTTCAGCATAAATTTTCATCAAAGCTTTCTGCCATCAATAAAGGGATAGACAAAGAGGGCGGATTTTATCTGTTTACCTTAAGGCTTGTGCCTATATTTCCATTTTTTGTGATTAACCTTGTCATGGGGGTTACCACCATTCGCACCTTTGTTTTCTATATTGTCTCCCAGGTGGGAATGCTACCTGGAACCATCGTATTTATTAATGCAGGAACTCAGCTTGCGAAAATAGAAACAGCCAGCCAGATTTTATCGTTGAATATCATTCTTTCCTTTGCCTTATTAGGTATTTTTCCGATTATCGCCAAGCGCTTCACAGCAATTGTAAGACAGCAAAAAGTATTTTCTAAATTTTCAAAACCGAAAGTTTATGATTATAACCTTGTGGTGATAGGTGCGGGGTCCGCCGGGCTTGTGGCTTCCTATATTGCCGCGGCTGTTAAGGCAAAAGTGGCTTTGATTGAAGAACATAAAATGGGTGGAGATTGCCTTAATACAGGGTGCGTACCCAGCAAGGCGCTGATCGCCAGTGCCAGACTTTTATCCTATACTAAAAGGGCAAAAGAGTTCGGGTTTGATAGAGTTGATGTGAATTTTAATTTTGCAACGGTAATGGAACGTATTCAATCCATTATAAAAAAAGTGGAACCCCATGATTCAGTTGAACGGTATACCCGATTGGGTGTGGATTGTATCCAGGGCAGGGCAAAAATTATATCTCCTTTTGAAGTAACGGTGAATGATAGAATTTTAACCACAAAAAATATTATTGTTGCCACGGGCGCAAAGCCAATGGTTCCTGATCTGCCGGGACTGGACCAGATAAAATATCTTACCTCGGACAATATCTGGGATATCAGAATACTTCCAAAAACCTTTTTGGTATTGGGTGCAGGGCCTATAGGGTGTGAGCTGGCCCAGGGATTCTCAAGGCTGGGATCAAAGGTAATCCTTGTACAGAGGGGTTCAAGAATAATGAAAAAAGAAGATCCCGACGCTGCTCAAATCGTTTTAGACAGGTTTCAGGCAGAAGGCATACAGGTGCTTTTGAATCATTCAGCCAAAGCCATTGATGTTTTCGGGGAAGAAAAACAACTGGTTTGTGATCATGATGGAAAACAAATCAGGATTCCATTTGATGAGATTTTGATTGCCCTTGGAAGAACTCCAAATGTGAAAGGGTTTGGCCTTGAAGAGCTTGGTATTGAACTTAACAAAAGTAAACATATTGAAACCAATGAATTTTTACAGACCAATTTTTCCAATATTTATTGCAGCGGAGATGTTCATGGCCGGTATTTATTTACCCATACCGCCGCCCACGAATCCTGGTATTCCGCTGTGAATGCCCTGTTTGGAAGATTTAAAAAATTTATTGTGGATTACAATACCATCCCATGGGCCACTTACACTGATCCTGAAGTGGCCAGGGTTGGCATCAATGAAACAGAAGCTAAACTTGCTCACATTGATTATGAAATGGTTAAGTATGGGATTGATGATCTTGACCGGGCCATTGCTGATTCTGAAAATCATGGGTTTGTAAAGGTTTTGACAGTTCCGGGAAAGGATAAAATATTGGGGGTCACCATTGTGGGGAACCATGCGGCTGATGTAATTTCCGAGTTTGTCCTTGCAATGAAACATGGAATAGGATTGAATAAGATTTTAGGGACGATTCATATTTACCCTACAATGGCTGAGGCAAATAAGTATGCAGCCGGGTTGTGGAAGAAAAACCATGCACCTCAAAAACTGCTTGCATGGATTAAAAAATACCATGCCTGGATGCGAAAATAAGAAAGTTGTAAAATTTTAAATAAATTATTTTAAAAAAGGAGCGTTTAAAATGAAAGTAACGATTACAAAACAGTGCATGGGCGACAGGAACTGTAATGAGCTTTGTCCTGAAATTTTTGAATATGATGAAGATCAATTAAAATCCACCATTAAAACCGATGAGATTCCGGAACATCTGAAAGACATCGTTCGCAAGGCAGCAGAGGAATGCGGTGCTGATGCCATTATCATTGAAGAATAAAAAAGAAGGTGCCTATGGTTAAGTTCAGGGAAAGTCAGACGGCTAAAAATCTTCATATTTCTTTTTCAGCAGAAACCCAGGCCAGAACACGGTATGATTTTTTTGCAAACAAAGCCAGGGAAGATGGGTTTATCCAGATTGCAAAAATATTTACTGAAACTGCAGATCAGGAATTTGAACATGCCCTGCGGTTTTTTAAATTTTTTAACGGGGGAGAGCTTGAAATAAAATGGGTTTTCCCCACTGGTGTGATTAAGGATACCCGTGCCAATCTTCTTTCGGCAGCAGCTTTGGAAAAATATGTCAGTGAGGATATGTATGCCAAATTTGCAATAATCGCCAAGGATGAAGGTTTTGAAAGGGCGGAAGATACATTTAATAATATTATTGTAGCTGAAAAGCATCATGAAAAACTGTATCTTGAGCTGGCCCGGAACATTGCAAAGGACAGGGTCTTTCAAAAAGACGAAGAAAAAGTCTGGCGTTGCCTGAGCTGCGGATATATCCATACGGGAAAAGCTGCACCCGATAAGTGTCCTGCCTGTGTGAAACCAACAGGATTTTTTGAATTACTTTGTGAAAACTGGTAGAATCTATCTGGCACAACAAATGAGACATTTATGACTCATTTGTTGTGCCTTGAATGTGTATCATAAGTTTTTTTATTCTCCCCCCCCCTCTTTTTTAAATCGTTAAAACTCCTTTATTAAAAGCGGTTTTAGATAAAATGATAATGCAGGCACGCAATTTGCTCTATTTATTTCCAATATTTGGTTCAACAACAAAAAATCCTGGAGGCGAATATGAATATTTGTGAGATAAAAGATAACTGGGACCTGGTTAATTCTGTGGATTGGGAAATGACACCGGAAGAGGCCATTGCACTTCACCTTGAATGGGAGCCGTTAAGATCACAGGCCTATTATAATTCAAGAGATAGTCATAATGAAACCGTGTATTTCGTTATTAATACATGGAAAAAGCCACCCATCTTAACCCTGGTTAGAAGAAAAGGGTTTGATTCCGAAGAGTTGGGGAATTTCAGGCTGCCACAGAATCTTGAAACAGAATTTATGAAGGGAATCGGTCAATATAAGGGTGTCTATGCGGTTGAAGGAGACGTCAAAGATTGGCTCAAAAAAGAACTTGAAGTTTAAGCCCGAATCTTAACCACCACCTTGAAGTTCCAGAGCCAAACGGTCGGGGCAGAAATACAACGCCATGTTGTGAATTCTGCCCCGATTTTTTTTTACTCGATATATTTTAATGGCCTTTTTTATTATTCTCTATAAAATCTTTTACCATCATCTCCCCCAGCTCTTTTGACCGTTTCGTGGCCGATTCTATGGCATTGATCATGGTGGTTCGAAGCCCTCCCTGTTCCAGGGTATGGATACCGGCAATGGCTGTTCCACCGGGAGAGGCCACCCTGTCTTTGAGCTGTCCGGGATGTTCTTTTGATTCAAGCAGGAGTTTTGCCGCCCCAAGAACCGTCTGGGTGGATAAAAACAGAGAGTCTTTTCTTGATAATCCCATCTTAACCCCGGCATCTGCCATGGCCTCAACAATGATAAAGATATAGGCAGGGCCACTGCCGCTTAATCCGGTAAACGCATCCATGAGAATATTTTCCTGAATAAAGACAGTTTTTCCGACAGAATCAAAAATAGCTCTTGCAAGGGCCACATCATCTTTTGATGCGTATTCACCGGCTGCAATGGCGGTGGCGCTCTCTTTTACAAATGCACAGATATTGGGCATCACCCTGATCAGCCGAAGTTCCTTGCGAAGTCCTGATGCGATGGCAGCCAGGGGAACACCCGCTGCAATTGAAATGATCAGTTTTGATTGATCAAGGGCAGGTCCGGTTTCTTTTAAGACGGATCCTAAGATTTGGGGTTTTGTGGCATAGACGATGATATCAGATTTTTGTACCACTTTAATATTGTCTGTGGTGGTTAAGACATTGTATTTGTTTTGAATTTCTTCTAGAAGACCTTCTGCAATGTCTGAACAGATAATATTTTCAGGTTTTGTCGCCTTGGAAAGGACCAGACCACTGATCAACGCCTCACCCATGTTCCCGCTTCCAATAAAGCCTATTTTTTTATCCTGCAGCATATTGATATGACTCCTTCATATGATTGATTAAAATAAAGGATTTATATTAAGACCTTAAAATTAATATAGTCAAGATAAATTTATGGCCCTGTAATTGCTTATCTATTTTATCATAAAACAAAAATCAGTATGATGATTATAAATCAGGTATGATGGTATGAAGATGGGGTTAAAGAATAATAAAAGGAAGTGGATGTGAAATACAAAGGGTTTCAACTGCCATCGTTAATTAACGGGCGGTTAATAAAGCGGTATAAACGGTTTCTTGCCGATATCGAGCTTGAAATAGGTGAAAAAGTGACGGCCCATTGTCCGAATTCCGGTTCCATGAAAGGGTGTGCGATTCCCGGATCACAGGTCTGGCTGTCAGAAAGCGATAATCCTAAAAGAAAATACAAATATACCTGGGAATTGATTAAGGTGCCGGGAACTTTGATCGGTATCAATACCCAGGTGC
Source organism: Deltaproteobacteria bacterium (assembly GCA_019314105.1). GTDB lineage: Bacteria > Desulfobacterota > Desulfobacteria > Desulfobacterales > Desulfobacteraceae > Desulfobacula. The sequence goes on along the minus strand of JAFCZY010000086.1, from coordinate 170 downwards.
CCAATAAACTGGTGAAACAATCCATTGAGAATGGTCTGATAAAAGAGTTGTCCGGCTATGATCGTGTGATAGCTGAAGTGAAAACGAGCAGTCATACAAGGCTTGATCTGCTATTGGAAAAGGTCTCTGGTGAAAAGTGTTATGTAGAAATCAAAAACTGCACCCTGGTA
>JAFCZY010000085.1 GCA_019314105.1 Deltaproteobacteria bacterium | reverse complement strand
TTATTTCCATAAGCCCTTTGTTTTACAAACTTGAGAAACCTTCTTCCTTCCCCTGTCTCCATTCACTTTGACCTTATAACACAAACCAATTCATAATTTAACCATTAATATGTCTGAAACAATTCACTATTTCAACTTCACATGCCAAAACTGCCACTATTTTGCAGCGGTTCACAAAACCCCTTGACAGAAGTTTTAAAAGTTGCATATAGTGAAACAAGTTTAAAGGAAATAAACATGCTGGAAAAACAAATTGCTGATAAAATTAGAAAAATTAGAAAAAACAAAGGCTATACTCTGGAACAATTGGGCAAACTCGCTGATCTTTCAAAAGGTCTTTTGTCCAGAATTGAAAACTGTCAGGTTTCTCCGCCTATCGCTACACTCTCTAAAATATCACATGGCCTGGAGGTTCCCATTGGCATATTCTTTGATACAGAAAAGGCAATGGGTGAAGACGGGTATGCCGTGACATTAAAAAGCGATCGCAAACAGATAAACAGACGAGGGGCTACCGCAGAATTGAATTATTATTCACTATCAAGCCTGCGATCTGATAATTTGATAGAACCTTTTATCGTAAAATACCCTGTAACTGAACAACACCCGACAAAACTTTATGATCATCCAGGCGAAGAATTTTTAGTGGTGCTAAAAGGAAAAATTGACTTTATATATGGAAAAAGAATAATCCGGCTTGAAACAGGAGATTCAATTCATTTTGATCCATCAACGCCCCATCGCGGGCAAAATGCCGGAGAAACCAAAAGTGAATGCCTTGTTATTATTGTAGATGGAGGAAAGAAATGAATGAACAAATAAAGAAAAGAAGCGATCTTATGACTGCCGGACCGGAACGAGCTCCTCACCGGTCATTGCTGAGAGCGGACGGATTCGATGACTGGGAACTTGAAAGACCGATCATCGGTATTGCCAATTCCTTTAATGAAATTATCCCGGGGCACATGCATCTGGACAAACTGGTCGATGCGGTGAAAGCAGGGATTTATGCAGCTGGCGGAACGCCCATGGTATTCAATACCATCGGTGTTTGTGACGGGATTGCCATGAACCATGAGGGCATGAAATACTCGCTGTGCAGCCGGGAACACATTGCCGATTCCCTGGAAATTATGGGTATGGCGCATCCGTTTGATGGGCTGGTCCTTCTGGCATCCTGTGACAAGATTATTCCCGGTATGCTCATTGGTGCAGCAAGATTGAACATTCCGTCCATCTTTCTTTCCGGCGGTCCCATGATTGCCGGCAGGGTCCGTGGGAATGATACAGGTCTTGACAAGGTGTTTGAGGCCGTGGGAAGTCATGCCGCAGGAAAAATCACCGCCAGCGAGCTATTGGAATATGAATGTAACGCATGTCCGGGTGCAGGGTCTTGTTCCGGCATGTTTACGGCCAATACCATGAGCAATCTCAGTGAAGCCCTTGGCATGTCTCTGCCGTTTAACGGGAGTATTCCTGCTGTTTATTCAAGACGGACACACCTTGCGAAACAAACGGGATTCAAAGCTATTGAACTGGTTGCAAAAAAAATAAAGCCCAGAGATATCATGACAAAACAAGCCTTTTACAATGCCATTGCGCTGGATATGGCATTAGGCGGATCAACCAATACGACGCTGCATCTTCCGGCCATTGCCTATTATGCTGATGTAGATATTACATTAAAAGATTTTAATGCATTCACCGAAAAAATCCCTCACCTGACCTCCCTTGCACCTGCCGGGCCTCACCATATTGAAGACCTCTATCATGCCGGTGGTGTTCCCGCAATCCTGTCCGAACTCATCCGTGGAAACCGTATCAATGGGGAACAGATGACCGTATATGGCACCACCATGAAAGAGATGTTGAAAGACATTGGCGCAAAAATAAAAAATACGTCGGTTATCCGCCCCCTTGACACCCCTGTCCATGAAACTGGAGGGCTGGCTGTTCTGACAGGAAATCTGGCACCGGATGGTGCCATTGTCAAACAGGCGGCTGTAGCTGAAAACATGATGAAACATGAAGGGCCAGCAAAGGTTTTTAATAACGAAGAAGACGCTGTCAAAGCCATCATGGAAAGAAGAATAGCAGAGGGGACGGTTGTGGTCATACGGTATGAAGGCCCCAAAGGCGGTCCGGGGATGAGAGAAATGTTATCTGCCACATCCGCCGTCGTCGGAACTGGCATGGACGAAAAAATTGCCCTGATTACTGACGGACGGTTTTCCGGGGCTACACGGGGGGCAGCCATTGGGCATATTTCACCTGAAGCGGCTGCAAAAGGCCCCCTTGCCATTGTCAAAGACGGCGATATAATTGAGATTGACATTCACGCAAAAAAAATAAATCTCAAATTATCTGACCAGAAAATCCAGGAAAGAACTGACGCATTACCTGAATTTATTCCTAAGATCAATACTGGTTATCTGGCCAGATATGCAAAAATTGTTTCCAGTGCGGACAAAGGAGCTATTTTCCCAAAATAAAGTTATAACCACACTAGTTTAAGGAGGATTTATCATGAAAAAACTATTTACTTTTATGCTGGTTGTTACTGTCCTATTATTTTCCAGCAATGCCCTGGCTGTCACAAAAATCAAGCTGGGAGTTGCAACCAAGCCCGGCAGCGCCCAGAATATCGCTGCTGAAAAATTCAAAGAACTGCCAACGAGACTGAAATTCTTCAGCAAATTCAGATGAACACTATCCAGATGGGTGTTATCACAGGCGGTCCCTTTGACACCTTTGATCCCATTAGCCGGGTTATCAACTATCCTTTCCTCTTCAAGGACAATGCCCAGGCAGATAAAATTCTGGATGGCCCCCTGGGCGCGCAATTCACAAAGCCATCTGGACGGCACTGGGCGCCAATCCAACCCCCATGCCCTGGCCGATTTATACGGAACTGGAACAAAAGGTCATTGACGGACAGGAAAACCCGTTATGGGTCATGGAAGTATATAAATTTTATGAAATCCAAAAATATATGTCCCTTACCCGTCATGTCTATTCATATCATATTGATGTTGCATCACTCAAATGGTGGAAAACCCTTAATAAAAAAGATCAGAACATGATCCAGAAAGCCATGGTTGAAGCAGCCGTATTCCAGAGAGCAGACAATCGATCAAAAGATGCAGACCGCCTTAAACTGTTAAAGGAAAAAGGCATGCAGATTGTTGAGAATCCAGATGTTGCCGCATTCCGGGCTAAAGTTGCTGATCTGAAAGATATGGATCTTTACCAGGACCCGAAAGTTAAAGATCTGCTCTTGAAAATTATGGAAGCTGTTAAATAAACCTGATTTATTCTTTAAGGCTGACAATTGTTTACACCGCTGCCAGCCTTAACCCCTTATACGGAAGACGTTATGATTAGAAAAACAAGTTTTCTTATCAACCAGTGGATAGAATACCTGCTGTTTGGTATGGGGTTCACCATGGCTCTGATTGTTGCTGTCCAGGTATTTTGCCGGTATGTCCTGAACCAGTCTTTGTTCTGGTCAGAAGAACTTGCCCGGTTTCTCCTGGTGTGGCTGACTTTCCTGGGAGCGTCCACTGCATATTATCGAAAGGTCAATCCGGGAATTGATTTTCTTTATCTAAGATTGCCGCCATTCCTGAGAAAAATATCCTCCATCTTTACCCATCTGGCGTCCATGGCCCTGTTTATTGTCATGGTCATCTACGGGTATCAGTTTGCCTGGTTCGTACGTCTGCAGATCTCCCCGGCACTCCAGATACCCAAATGGATTATCATGAGTATTATTCCCATCAGTGGCATCATTCTGACAGTCCATGCCCTGGCCTTTCTTTTTGCTGAACTAAAGGCAGATTCCCATGACCACTGAAGTCCTGATTCTGTCACTTCTTTTTCTTTTTGCCATCAACACCCCCATTGCCATTGCCATTGGTGTTGCCTCTGTTACAGCCATTCTGATACAAGGTGATTTCAGCCTGATGATGGTGGTACAACGCATGTTTGGCGGAACTGACTCTTTTCATCTCATGGCGGTTCCACTGTTCATGTTTACCGGGACCATCATGGAGGCCGGCGGTATCAGCCGCAGAATTATTGATTTTGCCAACGCCCTTGTGGGATGGCTTCCCGGCGGGCTTGCAGCTGTGACCATTGTCTCTGCCATGTTTTTTGCCGGTATTTCAGGCTCTGCGGCTGCTGATGCCGCTGCTGTGGGTGCTATTATGATCCCCGCCATGAAAAAGTCCGGTTATGAGTCTGATTTTGCGGCAGCAGTTCAGGCCTCAGGGGGCTCCATCGGAGTAATCATCCCGCCTTCCATTCCCATGATTATCTTTGGTTTTCTGACCGGTGCCTCCATTGGCCAATTATTTGCCGCAGGTATTCTGCCTGGCATTCTGGTAGGTCTCTCTTTAATTACCGTTGCCACGGTTGTTTCCTGGAAAAAAGGCTACGCTGCAACCACCCCGTTTTCAATGGAAGAAACCTGGCGGACATTTAAACGATCTCTTCTGGCAATGGGGGCTCCGATAATTATTCTGGGAGGAATCCTGTTTGGTATTTTCACGGCTACGGAATCCGCAGCCATTGCCGTTGTGTATGCCCTTGTGGTCGGCATGTTTATTTACAAAAAAATTAAAGTAAAAGATCTGTTTCACCTGTTCCTCAGTGGTGCTGTCACCTCTTCCATTGTCATGTTTATTATAGCCACTGCATCAGTTTTCAGCTGGATTGCAGCCATTGAAGACATTCCGGCGCAACTGGCCGGAACCCTTCTGGGGCTGTCTGACAATCCCATAATCTTACTTCTGCTGATCAATATGGTTCTGCTGATTGCCGGAACCTTTGTTGAAACCACTGCCGCACTCATCCTGCTGGTTCCCATGATCACTGCCATGGTCCCGTCTCTGGGGATCGACATGATTCAACTCGGTGTGATTGTGGTGACCAACCTGGCCATCGGGATGCTGACCCCTCCCATGGGCATCTGTCTGATTGTTTCATGTTCCATCTCCAATGACAGTATTGCTGCCATCAGCAAACGCATTCTGCCATTTTTAGGCATATTAATTGTCGATCTTTTGATCATCACCTTTTATTCTCCTATTACCATGTGGATGGCAAACTTGGTGGCAAAATAAAAACACAGAGAGGAAAAATATGAACATTACATTTATTGGCGCAGGTGCAATGGGAGGCCTTTTTGGATATTTCCTGGCAAAATCAGGACAAAATATTTTTCTCATGGATATATGGGAAGATCATGTAAATGCTATCAATTCCCGGGGCATTAGAGTTGAATTTAATGGAAAAACAAGCTGGATAGATATACCTGCCTCAAGCAATATGCAGGATACCCGAAAATCAGATCTGGTGATCATTTTTGTAAAATCCACGCAAACAAAACAAGCCGCTGTTCAGGCCTTAAACTGTTTAAATGATGACGGCCTTGTATTAACCCTTCAAAACGGAATGGGCAATGCCGATAAAATTTCACAGATTGTCGATCCTGACAGGGTCATTGCCGGTACGACCTCTCATGGAGCAACCATCCTGGGCCCGGGACTCATCCGCCATGCAGGTGCCGGCCCTACGCTGATCGGCATGTGGTCAGGAAAAAATAACACAGCGCTTGCAACCATCAAAAAAATATTCTGCACTGCAGGTATTGACACCAGAATAGAAGATAATATACATCTGATAGTCTGGAAGAAGCTGATCATTAATGTGGGAATCAATGCTGTTACAGCCCTGACAGGGATAAAAAACGGCAAAATAATCGATACCCCACCCACAGGAGAACTTGTCCGTATGGTTGTGAAAGAAGCCTGTGATGTGGCCCTGGCCTATGGTATGAACCTTCCGGATGATATGGCCGACCAGGTATTCACCATTGCAACGGCAACCGGTCCAAACCGGTCATCCATGGGGCAGGATATAGATCATCACCGACAAACTGAAATTGACGCTATCAATGGTGCCATCGTCAACCTGGCACAAAAAAAAGGGATACCTGTTCCGGTAAACCAGACATTGACGGCACTGGTGCAGACATTGCAAACGAATTATAAATAAGGGGAAAAGTAAAATGGGCAATAAAAAAATAACCATCCAGGATATCAAGCAGGCCAAAAAAGATCACCGGAAAATTGTAATGGTTACCGCCTATGACTACCCCTTTGGATTAATGGCAGATGAGGCGGGTGTGGATATTGTCCTGGTGGGAGACTCTCTGGGGATGGTCGTCATGGGGCTTGACGGTACGGTTGAGGTCACCATGGAACACATGATACACCATACCAGGGCGGTGACTCGCGGATGCAAGACGGCGCTTGTTATCGGAGACATGCCGTTTATGAGTTACAACACCTCTGTCCGGGATGCCATTATCAATGCCGGCCGACTGATGAAAGAAGGCGGATGTGATGTTGTCAAACTGGAAGGCGGGGTTGACTTTGCCCCTACGATTGAAGCCATTGTAAAGGCGGGAATCCCTGTTCAGGGTCATATCGGGCTGACGCCTCAGACTGCCAGTGCCCTTGGCGGGTTCAAGATGCAGGGCAAGGATGCAAAGGCTGCCAAACGGATTGTCGATGATGCCAAAGCCCTGGAGGATGCCGGTGTCTTTTCCATGATTCTTGAAGCGGTTCCCGCACCCCTTGGAAAAATTGTTGCAGAGGCTGTCAGCGTCCCGGTCATCGGGATAGGAGCCGGCAGTCAGGTGGACGGCCAGGTGCTGGTCACCCATGACATGATCGGGCTGTTTGATAAATTTACACCTAAATTTGTTAAACAGTACACAAAAATCAGGCCCACGATTATAGATGCCATGAAAGCCTATAAAAAAGATGTTATCAACCAAGCCTTTCCCGCCCGGGAACATTCCTTTACCATGCCGGATAAAGCTCTGGAGGAATTAGAAAAAATGATCCAGGAATAAAACATTATTTTTTTAATTGTTCCAGAACCGTATCATATTGGGTCACAATAATTTTCCATGAAAAGGGTTCCATCTCCATGGATAACCTTTGTTGCAGCAATAAATAGTCTTGATAATGTGTGAGCATGTCTTCTAACTTTGTTATCAATTCTTCTTTGGTCCGATATAAAATCCTGGAATGCACTTCTCCGGGCATAATCTCGGGATAAGACAATCTTTCCGGCAGCAAAGGAATACAACCGAATCTGACTGCCTCGACAATGGAAATACCAAAATTCTCCTGAATGGCACAGCTCACGACAATTGCCCCTTTTTTTAACCAGGACAGATACGCATCTCTTGATTCAACATATCCAAAAACAACTATTTCATCTTTAAAGTATTCCTGTGCCCGGACAAACCTCGCAGAAATCCTGTCAGGCCTTTCTCCCAATAACGCCAGGGAAAAAGGAATCTTCTTTTCTTTTAACCGAGCCAGTGCATCAAAAAAAAGATCAAAATTTTTATCATATTCCCACCGGTGATTCCATATAATCAATGGAGGCTTCACGTCCCGTTCTGTTAACTCAACCCTTCCCTTTTCAAACCGGCATCCCGGATACACCACCTGAGTTTTTTCCCGAATGTGATCCAGCATCCATTCCGGCTTAAAATCCGGCATCTGTTGAACCAACCGGCTTGCCGCCCCGATAAATTCATTAAAATGAAATTGAGAATTAAACAACACCTTATCTGCGGCAACAGCAGAAATAATATTGGTAAACCCCAGATGAGAATCCGGTTTTTGGCGGGGTGCCAAGGGATAAGACATTTGATTTTCATGAAAATACATCACCACCGGTGGCAGGTTTCTGCCTGCAAGAGACATAAAATCCGTTAAATCCATCATATCAGTTACAATGATTGCATCATACCTTGACACATCTTTAATTTGATTGACAAAATACAGAGATGCCCCTCTCATGCGCCATTTCCAGAATCTGTCCGGAAGTGTCACAAGTGTCACCTCATGGCAGGAATGGGCTTGGAACCCCAGTGCAAAATCTTTATGTGACCCGCCGAAAAACGGTTCAAGAAATAGAATTTTCATAATCAAAAGCGCCCCGTTTTTAAAAAATACTTCCTCTGGTCCGCTAAAACCACAGATGTTTCCATTTGCCGCTCTGGAATCGACCAGTACTTACTGAGGAGGAGATTCTTCTCTGCCTCTGACACCAGGGTGTATCCATTTTTTTCATAAAATGAGACGGCCCATAAAGCGGCTGCCCAGGTCCCAATAAGAATGGAGTTCTCTGTCATGCTCTCCAAATGCAGGAGCAGCTTTGTCCCGATTCCCATTTTTTGAGCCTGCGTCCGAACGTAGGAATGGCGAATGAGCGTAACGTCGTCTTTATCCTGAATCCCCATGACCCCAAGAAGCTGTCCATCGCGCTCCAGGCCCCAGAAAACAACACCATCCTCAATTTCACTTATTAGTTCTTCAAAAGCCATGTATGGGTCATTCCAGCGATCTTCCGGTATAACCCCTTTATACGCTCGAGCAGCATCATTAATGATCTCAAATATAATATTGAAATCCGATTCTTTACACCGCCGTATCATCTTTATCTCTTTCCCAAAGGCTGAAGTCAGTGGACAGCCGGGTTATAAATTGTTTATAGTTTATGCTTGATGGGCTGCATACTCATCCAGAAGACGACGAATCATTTTCTGATATTGTGTATTGTACTTTTGGGCTTCATTTTTGAAAAAATCGACACTTGCCTTACTGAGCGCAATCGTGACCTTTATGGTTTCGTCCTTTAATGCCAGTTCTTCAGGAGATGGCAGAAAATCAGAAACGACTCTGACGTTGCCCATCGGTTCATCAGTGTATTTTATTTTCTTTTTCATAGATTTTTTTTCCTTTCCGCCAATATCCAGCGCCAAAAATTCTGATTTTATTTAAACGGTATGTAAACCTTACAGTCACGATACCGCCAGAAACTTTTCCCAAACAATAGTATCTTTTTTCATCAAGGCTATGTTCCAAATCCTCTAAAATGATACGATTGTGGTCTAAAAAAGCCAATTGAGCAAAAGCGAATGATACACCGTGTTTCTCTTGATTGGTCTTGTCTTTATTCTCGTCCCATTCAAAATCAGCTTTAGTTTCCATAAAAAGAGTGTAATGGTATACTTAAATATTGTCAATATATTTATATGGCTTATTGTATGGCAAAATTTATAACATTTTGGGTAACTTGACCCTTTGGGTAGGTGCTTTTTTCTCTAAGCACTCTCATTTTATTTACAGATTTTTCGAAATTTCCTATTGCCTCTTTAATAATTTCCTCGGTTTCAGTCACTATTTCTTGGTTTTTTAAAAATGACGGAGCGAGAGATAGCCAACGCTCAATTTTTTCTTTGCACTTTTTGTGAGTAGAGACATCTTGTGATTTTGTGGCCAAAAATGTATCCCATAATTTTTCTCTTTTTTCATCGCCATTACATCGTGCACAGGAAAGAGCATGGTTATGGATATTGTTGCTCCCTCCTTCTGAAGTTGGCACCAAATGGTCCATATAGCCAGTACGTGATTTGCGCTCTATTGAGACGCCACAATATGCGCAGCAAAATTCAAAATACTCCCAAAGTTGATTTGTTTCAGTTTTTGATGGGAGCGGGTCCAGGCATAAATCAGAGCCTGATGCGGGAAGGTTTGATAATTTTATAAAGAAATTATTGCCAAATAATTCATTCGGTTGTAAACAACAGAACATTAAACTTATGGGAATTGTTGAATGAATGGATGCAGCAAACGATAAAACTCAGACTTTTCAAAATCAGACATTTAAGACGGAGGATCTTTCAATTGAATTGAATTGTCAGGGGGATACTGAATACACAAAGGTCAGTTATCCTGTAAAATATGGGTTGTTTTCAAGACTTGAAACCCATGAGTATATTTTTGAATTCAATCTCAATCATGAGATCCGGCACGCAAAATCAAAGAAAAAATCCTGGATTCATCCTTCTGAGTGGCTTAAACGAACCATAGGAAATGACTGGGTCTATTATTCCACCGGCGGTTATTCGGGAGTGTATGAAGCCTTGGGCGAATATTATCTGCCCAACCTGATGTATCCGACAAACTCCCTGCTCGGCGGGAAACCCTTTAATAGAGAAGGAAATAGATCAGATTGTCAGGAACTGGCATCAGATTATAGGACAATTACCGAACACGGGTTTGCCTGACCCGGTTTCCCAGTGGATTGGGGCCATAAAGCAGCAGACACCGGAAGGATTGCACAAAAAGGCTCAAACGCTGTTTGACATATCCGGATCACGGGTAACGGTGATACCGCCCGATGCCCGCCACGTTGACTATAATATTATCCCCTTAAATATTTCTGACGGATGCCTGTATAAGTGTCAGTTTTGCAAAATAAAAAACAAAAAAAAATATGCTGTTCGATCAAAACAGAATATTGACCGACAGATTGACCAACTTAAACGATTATATGGTAAGGATCTCATCAATTTCAATGCCTTGTTTTTAGGCGAGCATGATGCCTTGAATTCGCCGTGCGAACTGATTCTGGATACAATGCAACACGCCTACAATGCATTTGAGTTTCACGCATCCATGATGAAAAAAAATTACCTGTTCCTGTTTGGCAGTGCAGATTCTTTTTTAGCTGCCGACAAAACTCTCTTTGAAACACTGAATCGTATGCCCTTTCAAACCTTTATCAATATCGGGCTTGAATCCTATGATCAGGCAACCCTGGACATGCTTGGCAAACCATTAAGTGTAAAAAAAGTAGGGCAGGCATTTAAAAAAATACGACACATCAATGATACCTTCCCCAACATTGAAATTACGTGCAATTTTGTCATGGATGACACCCTTCCTGCATCCCACTATGAAGCAGTAATGACCCTGATCAGAGAAAGCGTCAACCGAACGAAACCCAAAGGCTCTGTTTACCTGTCTCCTTTAACATTCGGCAGCCCCTCCCGGCAGGT
>JAFCZY010000084.1 GCA_019314105.1 Deltaproteobacteria bacterium | reverse complement strand
AAAGTTAATAGTGCTGTAATTAAGGGGTCTGGGGCCGAATTTGGTATCAATCAATTGCCGGATCGAATGTTCAAGATGCTCTGCGTCCAGGTTCTGGTGGATAAGTGTTTCCAGTTCGTCCTGGCAGGTTTCAAACATTTTTAGTAAAAGTTTTTGGGCGGAATAGGGTTTATCTTTCATGATGTCTGCCACTTCGCTCTGGATATCAACAATCCTGTCCAGATTCCTCTCAATTCTGTTCAGTGTGGCATTGACGTTTACACCGGGCACTGACTCAAGTTTTTTATTTAATATCTGCAGGGAACCGGTAAGGACAGCGACCGGCGTTTTCAGTTCATGGGAGAGGTGATTAATGGCTTTTCCTTTGGCCCGGTTCATGGATGCCACATCTCTGTATGCCTCCCTGACGGCTTCTGAAAATCTTGCATTTTCAATTGAGATGGCAACGGTTCCTGCAACCATTGTCATCAGTTCCATATCATTATAATCAAACGGATTCCGTTTTTTATTAATAGCACAAAGAACGCCAATGATTCTGTCTTCACTTTTAATCGGCACTTCCAGAAGACTTCTTGTTTTATATCCCAGTTTTTCGTCCCTTTCAGGATAGTCATGTTTTAATTTTTCAACATCATTTACCAGAGCATATTCGCCGGTTTTAATAATTTTTCCTGCCAGGAGTGAAGCAGCAGGGAAACGGAATTTTTTTGCTCTTTTGTCCGTATCTGAATCATCATATGATCCTCCTGTGAAAAATAACTCGTCTGTAATTTCATCATATAAAAGAACCAGTGCACCTTCGGTATTTAAAAGTCCTTTTACCTCTTTTGAAATATAATTCATCAGGTCTTCAAGCTCAGGATATTCCGGGAGAACAGCACTGATTCTCATAATGGTCTTATTATTTGCTTCGAGTCTTTTTTCTTCGGTAATGTCCCTTAAAATGACAAAATTATCCGTTGAATCAAGGTTGTATCTTGAATGGGAAGCTGCCCGGATCACTACATCAAGAACTTTGCCATCCCGTGTCAACCGTTGGGTCTCGTAACGGGTAATAGATTTCTCTTTTCGGAATTTGTCTAACATGTCATTTGTTTCCGCTTCAAGCGTTTCGGGTACAAACGGAATCGGTTTGCCCTTGAGTTCTTTGATGGACCAGCCAAAAGTGGTTGAAAAAGACGGATTTATGTAGGAAACCAATCCGTTATCATCATAAACAACAATGGGATAGGGGATAAATTCCAGAATTTTTCGATAGATACGGTAAAGTTCACTGGTTTTTTTTTCGGCAATTTTTTCTTCAGTGACATTCTGAAGGGTTTCCACTGCACCGGCAATATTGCCACGACTGTCCGTATATGCGGAGGCCGTAAAAAAAAGCCATTTTCCTTCTTCTCCCAGATCCGGAAACAAATCAGTGGCTGCAAATCTTTCTTTGTTTTTGGATGACCGGTTATATTTCATGCCATACTGCTCAATGATCTGAGCATCTGAAGATTTGTCAACGATAAGGTCCGCCATTACTGGGCGATTTGATGAGTAAAAAGCCTTCCACTCGTCCTTTGTTCCCACCATGTCCTCAGCAAACAGCCCGGACAGTTCTTCAAGCGCCTGATTGAAATGAATGATCGTGTGGTTTTTGTCGACAACAAACATGGGAATAGGGGCTTTAAAGATAATATTATTGAGTTCTTTATTCTGTTTTTCCAGTTTTTTTATCTTGTTTTCAAGTGCAGCAATATAATTCATATCGTTTTTCATAAAGAAACTCCAAAAGACTTTACAAGATTGTTTGATCTTCGTATAACAAAATTTATAATTTACTAAAATATTATAAATTAAAAGGCGTTAAATGGTCTTGCTAATATATAGTTAATTTGTAACAATTGCTTACAATATATAAAATTATTGGTTGAAATTGCAAGGATTTTAAAGGCTAAAGGGGAAAATGTCGGATACCACCATTAAGACAGAAATTCTTATCCATGATCTAAAGGTTCCCATCTCGGTAATAGATGCCGGAGCAAAATCACTTCTGAATAGACAGAATGTTTATGGCCCTCTGACAGACAAGCAGATAAAAGTGCTAAAAAGAATCATAAGAAACACATTGACAACCCAACGGCTTGTGAATGATGTGATGGAGCTTGGAAGATCCAGAGAAGGCGTCATGATTACTTCTGATTTTCCCATTTCAGTTCTTGTAACATCTGTTTTAATGGAAATTTTTGATCTTTCCGATCCCAGCGTGGCAGAGAATATTCGAAAAATCAAAACCTATGATGAGCTTGAGCAGACGGTTGAGGCCAGTGGTGCCAGATTATTCTTTGATCCAAAAGTCTGGAAAACCATGGTTCATCTTGACGAGGCCAAGGTGAGACAGATTTTAAGAAATCTTGTTACCAATGCATTTAAGCATCGATCTTCTGTTGTTAAGATTTCAGGCAGTATCGAGGGAAACCAGCTGGCCTTAAAAGTGAAAGATGACGGGCAGGGCATACGGCGGGCGGACCATCAAAAAATTTTTGAAACCTATTTTACAACAGGGTCATCCATTGAAAATGCCATTATAAGCCATGGTCTGGGGCTTGCCGGGGTAATGGTTTTGTTAAAGGATATGGGAGGAATACTGATTTTAAATTCTGCTAATGGGAAAGGCGCTGAGTTTATCGTAAAAATTCCGTTATAGTCATTCCATTTTTTGACTGTCATTCCTTGATGATACCTGTTTCTTATCAAATTCATCCCAGAATTCCCTGTCTGTTTGCCGCCACCTCTCACCAAATAATTTGTCAAACAGCGGCTTAAGCAATGGAAACCATGTGACATGAGAATTTTTACCTTCTTCCCTTGCTGTCAATACGTCTGCAATATAGAGGGAAATGTCCGCAAGCTTATCTTTGGGGACATAGGCATCTGCGCCTTGTTCAATAGATTGTTTTAAATTATCCGGAGTGAGTGCGTGGGCCGTCAGCATCAGGGCGGGAATATCCATTTTATGGGTGACCGTTAAAAGGTCATAGCCTTTAACCCCCATAATATCCAGGACAGCAACATCGTAGGTGTTGTTCTTTAAAAAATGGATGGCCGCTTCAAAGGTTGAGGCTGTATCAACCGAGCACATGTAGAGCAGCTCTTCAAGGGTTTCCAGGATATCCGGCTCATCATCAACCACAAGAATTTTTTTGTTCTCAAGAATGGTTTGCATGTCCATTGCCTTTTTCAGGTAATTGTGAAAAATCTATCCTTATTTTATTTAAAATTACTTAATAATTCAATTACGTATTCTATATCCGCAGATGTATGGCAGGCATTCACCTGAAATCTGATCGTTTCATCTCCTTTGGGTACGACTGGAAAGGTCAATCCGACCACCAGCACACCATGCTCAAATAAATATTTTACAAGATCATGTGTTTTTGGGGTATCTCTTACCATTAACGGAACAACCGGGTGGGGGCCTTCTATGGATTCTTTTCCAAGTCTCTCAAGCCCCTGTCGGAACTGAGAAGTCCTTTCTTTTAAGCTTTTTAACAGATTAAGGCCCTCATCACTGTCACAAATATCAATGGCTTTTATGGCAGCAGCACAATCGGCAACGCTTAAAGGGTTTGTATAAATATAAGTGTCCGCCTTTTGCCGGACTGATTCGATAATGGGGTTGCTTGCCGCAATAAATCCCCCATTCACTCCAAAGGCTTTTCCAAAAGTTCCGACAATGATATCCGGCGAGGCATTGCAAAAATCAGACGTTCCCCGGCCGGTATCACCATAGGCACCAATCCCGTGAGAATCATCAACAACAGTGATGATGCCATCCTTGAATGTTGAATCGTATGCCTTGCAGATCTGATTGATTTTATCGATGGGCGCATAGTCTCCCCGCATACTGAAAATTCCGTCAAATATGACGATAACACGCTCGATGCCAAGGCTTACATCATCAAGACAGCGTTTCAAGTCTGCCATATCATTATGCTTGAAAATACCTTTGTTTTCCCTGGGGATATTACTGATTCTCATGGCCCTGATAATGCTGTTATGATTGAGCTGATCCCCGATCCAATGGGTTTTTTTATGGGAAAGCGTCAGGGCAAGTCCGCAGTTTGAGGTGTAAGCGGAATTAAAAATTTTGGCAGCAGGCTTATCCGTAAATTTGGCCACTCTTTTTTCAAGTTTCTCATGATAGATAAAGGTGCCATCAATAAATCTTACTGCACCCGGGCCAACACCGAATTCATGACTTGCTTTGTCTGCTGCAACCATAAGTTCAGGGTGATTGGAAAGGGATAAATATGAATTGGAATTAAGGCGAATAAATTTATTATCGCTTCCGACCAGTTTGTATCGTGGGCCGAAGTCGCCTTCCGGCGGGATGTAGCGTTCAATTATTCTTTCAGGGGATTTGCCTCTGCCTTCCTGTTTTAATATTTCTAATTCCTTTGTTAAGGATATATCAAGTTTGTTGGTGGACATTTTATGTTGCTCCGTAAAAAAGTTAATCCCAGTCAAGTATGACTTTGCCTGATTGCCCGGATCGCATCACTGCAAATCCTTTTTCAAATTCAGTGTAATGAAATTTATGGGTAATTAAAGGGGATATATCCAGCCCGGTTTGAATCATGCTGGTCATCTTATACCAGGTCTCATACATTTCCCTGCCATAGATGCCTTTTATGGTCAGCATGTTAAACACAACTTTGTTCCAGTCAATATCTGTCTTATCGGGCATGATGCCCAGCAGCGCAATTTTCCCGCCATGACACATGTTATCAAGGATTGACGTTAAGGCGGAAGGGTTGCCTGACATCTCCATGGCCACGTCAAATCCTTCTTTCATACCAAGATCTTTTTGGGCCTGTTCAATACTGTGTTTCGTCACATCAATGGTTAAGGTAGCGCCTGCTTTTTTGGCAAGATTGAGCCTGTAGGGATTTACATCGGTCACCACCACATACCGGGCGCCAGCATGTCTGGCAATAGCAGCGGCCATGCAGCCAATGGGGCCGGCACCTGTAATCAGGACATCTTCTCCCAGGACATCAAAGGAGAGCGCCGTATGTGTTGCATTTCCCAGGGGATCAAAACAGGCCAGCACATCCAAAGGGATGTTTTTATTACAATACCAGACATTGGTGACGGGTATGGCAAGATATTCGGCATAGGCACCCGGTCTGTTGACCCCCACCCCTTTTGTGTTCATACAGAGGTGGCGTCGCCCGGCCAGGCAGTTTCTGCAACGCCCGCAAACCAGGTGGCCCTCACCGGATACCAGATCTCCCGGCTTGAAATCGACCACATGGGAACCGATTTTTTCAATTGTTCCCACAAATTCATGACCAATGTGCATGGGAACGGGAATGGTTTGTTGTGACCATTTATCCCAGTTATAAATATGGACATCCGTCCCGCAGATGGCGGTCTTTTTGATTTTTATCAGCACCTCATTATAACTGATGTCGGGAATGGGAACATCCTGAAGCCATAATCCTTGTTCAGGCTTTGCTTTGACAAGTGCTTTCATTTTTTCCTCCGGGTTCCCTGGTCTTTCAGGCGCTTGATACAATCTTCTTCAATTAAATAAAACAGCCGGTACAATGTTGGTTTGGTTGTTTTAAATTCTTTGATAAGGGCTCCAGTAGTTTCCCCTTTGAATTTTCGATTTATGATCTCTTCAATCATCCCCCGGGTCAAGGCGTTCCTGACACCCCGTTTTTCAGAGCTGTTAAAATAATTCTCAAGACCCAGTTTCACGGTTGCGAACAATACAAACCAGACCGTTGTCTCTAATTTTTTGGCAATATTTTTTCTATCGGCACCCATGGTCAGCATGTATTGCAATTCTGCCCTTTCTTTTTTGGACATTTCAAAGCAGGGCTTGGGAATTTTTTTAAAATGTTTGTACAAAGCAATTTTTGAAACTCCCAGGTCTATGCTGACTCGGCCATAACTCATTCCGTTTTTAAATAGTGCCCTGGCACGGGCGTCCTGCTGTTTTGACAATCGGCCTTTCCCCCAGGCAGGATCTTTCTTTATCCCTTTTATCCGGAAGGCTCTTTTCAGCGTCATCACATGGATACCGATAATTTCGGCGGTGTGTTGCTGTGTTTCTCCGGATGCAAGCATCTTTACGGCTTTTTTTATTGTGGCATCTGACACACTGGTCCTGTTCTTATAGATGTCATCTATTTTAATTTTATGTGTCGAAAAGGCAGTTTTAATACCAAAATTTGTAACTTTATATTTTTTGGATATCTCCCGGTAGGAACCTCCCGCCTTGATGTCTCCGGATATTTTCTCTGCAACTTCACGACTTATAGGTCTGTGCTGTTTTTTGATCATAGTGGTTCCCATTTAATTATATTCCGTTAATATTGAGATATTTATCAATCATTTTTTTTGATATTGTTTAATACCTTCATCAGGGATTCTACTATCAAGACAGATATAATAAGTTACGCTTGAGAGCAAGATGTATTTTTATAATCAGAATCAACTGCCATGAATATTAAAAAGAAATAATATTTTCAATCATGTCATTGACCAAAGCTTTAAGCAATTATATATTAAAAAGTTATGAATTTTAATTTTAAAGCATATGATGTTATTGTTATTGGTGCGGGTCATGCCGGATGCGAAGCTGCGCTTGCTTCTGCACGCATGGGGTGTCATACGCTCCTTTTAACCATTGATATGGATAAAATTGCTTCCATGCCGTGCAGCCCTTCAATCGGCGGAATGGCAAAAGGACAGCTGGTTAAGGAAATTGATGCCCTGGGCGGTCAAATGGCAAAAATCACAGATTCATCCGCCATCCAATACCGAACCTTAAATACACGAAAAGGCCCTGCGGTTCATTCAACGAGAACGCAAAATGATAAAGCCTTGTATTCAAAAAACATGAAGGCGGTCCTTGAAAAAACAAAAAACCTTGATCTTAAGCAGGCCATGGTTCAGGAACTCGTGCTTGAAAACAACACCGTGACAGGCCTTATCGATCATACGGGTTTTGAATACGCAACTCAAACCATCGTCATTGCAACGGGAACTTTTTTAAAAGGAATGGTTCATATCGGGGCATCAAAAATCGAGGCGGGCCGGGCAGGAGAATTTGCATCCTTCGGTCTTGCACAAAATCTGGCAGACCTCGGGTTTAATATCGGAAGGATGAAGACCGGAACACCACCGAGGCTCCATGCGGACACCATTGATTTTTCCAAATTTAATATTCATAATTCAGAAAGCCGACCCAAGCCGTTTTCTT
>JAFCZY010000417.1 GCA_019314105.1 Deltaproteobacteria bacterium | reverse complement strand
CCCGGTTAAAAGACTTGCAATGGAGAAAAAACCACAGCAGATCACCATAAACCCTAATGCCCTTTTAAAAGTTGTATTCTCGGCGAGTTCCTTGAAAAATAATCCGGGTTCAATTAAAAGCTGAATCAAAGAATAAGAATAAAACTGCCAGCTTTTTAACATGGATCCCAACATCATCGCACGCTCCTTTGCATATCTCAAATCCTTAAAATTATACCAGTTTTACAACTATGCCCATCACCAGCATAATAATCGTCATAAAGAAAAAGAATTTTCGTTCCGTCTCTTTGGTGAAAAACAGTTTCCCGTTTTTCAGTATTGTTTTTTTTGATTTAATATTTTTTATTTGTTTATTCATCACAGCATCCGTTTAGAATTGATTAAAACCCCGGCATTGTGCCAAATCCCCTGAATGTCCAGTAAACACCGGTTAAAAAAAGCAACACAACATTGGCAACAAAAAATATGGGGATACCGACTCTGAGATAATCTTTGGGCTCCAGATATCCGCTGGCATAAACAATTGCATTAGGTGGCGTACCAATAATCAGGCAGTATGCAAATGATGATGCAATGGCGGTGGACATAGCCATGAACGGCAAATAAGTACTTCCCGGATGAACCATACCCGCCATATTCAGGGCAATGGGTCCCACAGAGGCCGCAGCAGGTCCATCTGCCATAAGGTTGGTGAGAATAGATGTCAGACCGTTACTGACCGCCAGTAACGGAAGGCCTGCTTCCATGCCGAATTGTGATAAAAAGTCGATGACGGATCGTGCCAGCCAATAGGCAGCACCAGTTGAATCCAAGGTTCTTCCAAATATAATGGCACCGGCATAAAGCCAGACAACGCCCCAGTCCACTCTGTCCTGGTAATCCCGCCAGTTAACAACCCCGGCCAGAATATAAGCGACAGCGCCTGCTATGGCAATAACACCAATACCCAGACGGATGGGATAAATACCCATATTAAAAAAGATTTTTTCCGTAAACCATCCAAACACCATAATAGTAAATATGATCAACGCCCATATCTGTTTTCCATTCCAGGAACCCATTTTATCAATTTCTATTTTTAACTGATCCATGGCAGGTGCCAGAGAGACGATTTTAGGTCTGAAACGCAGATTGGTGATAAACCAGGTAACGGGAATCATGACGATTACAAACGGAAAACAATACGTAACCCATTGGAAATACCCGATATCAACTCCGAACATATCGGTTAAATACGTCATCATGATCACATTCCTGGCACCGCCGGAAGGCGCGCCCGGCCCACCGATATTACAGGCCATGGCAATAGAGATCATGAGCAGTTTTGCCAGTTCCTTATCTTCGGGGACTTCCTCTGTGAGGCTGTTCTGGTATAACAGCATGCCAATGGGAAGGAACATGGCTGCCAGGGCATGATCCGATATAAAGGCTGCCAGAGGAGATATGATTAAAAAGAAAATCAGGGTGATCCATTTGGTATTGGGGACGGCCAGTTTTTTAAACATGGCCATGCAGACCCGTTTATCAACCCCTGTTTTAACAAAGGCTGCCGCAAACATCAAACTGCCCATGATAAACCAGCAGGCATCACTCCAGTACAGCATGGCCACTTGTTTTCTTGAAACCACCCCGGTAAATACAAGGATCAGGCCAATGCAAAAGGCAACCGCGGGAAGGGGAATACATTCTGTTAAAAAACAGAACACAACAAACAATCCCATGCCAATGGCAACTTTTATATGCCATGCCCCTTTATCAGCAGCTTTTTTATCCTTTCCCGTCAACTCTTCATATTTCAACCCTTCTTTTCTGGCATTTAGTGCATTTTCCATGAGAACCAGAAAATCAGCTTCCTCGACATTTGTTTTGATATACTCCTGGACCTTATCAAAATTTTTCTGGGTGGCCACTATTTTATTTTTTTTGCACCACTTGACATTTCGTTTTAAAAACCGTCAGCATCTGAGCTGTCTATATCAAACAACTCTTTGGTAATATGGTTCACAACCGCCTTGGGGCCGACCTTATATTCCATACCGACATCCTTCATCCCATCCGGAGTTGGCATCAGTAGTACTGCAAATAAAAGGATAACCGGGATAATGAACAATTTCCAGTCTATATATTTATCGTATCCAGTCGCTTTCTTCTCTTTTTTCATTTATATCCTTCCTGTATCAAAGTTTTATTCATCATCATCGCCTTTGAGAATTTCACGAGGGGATCTCATGAATTTTTTGGCTTGCGCCAACCTGATTTTTTCCTCAAGCCTTTGCCGTTTTTCAAATGCCTCTATTGCTTTCTCAATAATTTCATCAATATCAGCCGGTTTCATCAGGTAATCAAATGCCCCTGATTTCAGTCCGACAATGGCTGAATCCACCGTAGCATGCCCGGTCAGCATAATGACTTCCACCAAGGGATAAAGACTCTTTATTGCCTTTAAAGTCTCATTTCCATCC
>JAFCZY010000083.1 GCA_019314105.1 Deltaproteobacteria bacterium | reverse complement strand
CATGGACCTGTCATAAATACCGTGCCAGTCCGAATCGGTAATATAGACATGGCTTGCCAGCATGCAGGAGTCTGCAATGGATATGCTGTTGGCAGCACTGATCCTGACCCCGGGAGATATCAGGACATGATCGCCAATGGTAATTCCGCTGATATTTTTTCTCTCCGACCAGACCGTTAAGCGGGTCTTTTTATCAGAGCATCCCAAAAGGGTAATATTGTCCCCGATGCTGACAGGCCCGCCAAAGACCTCAATGTGCCAGGGTTTTACAATGAAGGGATGCTTTCCAAGGGATTTTAACTGTGGGGATAGCTTATGGCGGATATAGAGATTCAAAAGCCTGTACCAGGCTTTTTTAATATAATAAGGCCTGTAATCTTTTATCAATTGACCAGTTCCGTATAAATAAATCCTTCCCATGAACTGTTACTGAAAAGGCCTGATGCCGGCGTTAAAGAGTACACTGCATCTGCTGCCATAAGGACCACCGCATTGGTCCAGGAAATCTTTTCTTCCGGCCATATCACCATATCAGGGTAGGTGTAACCACACCAATATGTTTTGTCATCATACATTCTGTCCTGAATCCAGGAAAAGACGATGGCAGCCTTTTCCTTTTGCCCCATACCATTTAAAGCAAGAACAAATTCAGATGTCTCGGCAATGGTCACCCAGGGCTGATCAGACACACATCTTACCCCCTGTCCTTCTATGACATATTTATGCCAATATTTTTCAATTCTGTGTTCTGCTCTTTCTCCGGTCAGCGCCCCGCTTAAGATGGGATAAAACCAGTACATGGAAAACCTGGATTTGCTGACATTATAAGTATGGATATTTTCTCTGATGGACTTTCCAAGGTTGTCAAAGGAGTTTTCCCATGAAATTTTGCGCTTTCCAAGAATGCCTGCAATCGCCAAAGCGCATTTCAAACTCATGAAGATAGAACTTGAGCCTGCCAGAAGAGACATGGGATCAATTTCGCCCTCGGGGCTTTTGGCCCAATAGATCTCTCCGCCTTTTGTCTGCAGGCTGATGGCATAATCAATTCCTTTTTCCATTGTCAGCCACATCTTTTCAAGAAGCAGTGTATCTTTATTCATTAACCAGGTATGAAAAAGCCCTACTGAGATATAGGCAGCCATATGGGTTTCACAGGTTCGGTCACCGGGATTCCCGTTGATATAGGAAGAATACCAGGAACCATCGGGATTCTGAATATTTTTCAGCCATTCAAATGCACGATAGGATGCATCAAACCGTTTTCCAATATTCAATCCCATGATTGTTTCAACCAGATCCCAAGGATCTGTTTTCCCATTCGTATGCCAGGGAATGTCTCCGGATTCTCTTTGAAGTGTCAAAATAAAGCTGATAACTGAGTCTATGTTCAGAGTATCAAGAGATTTAATTCTGGAATCTTTTAACGCCATCAAATGTCTCCGATCAACAAATATCCTTAAAAATTACAGCCTCACATTATCAGACCCCTCTCTTTTTTACAAGGACGGTAAGTTTTCATTCATGAATGAGTATTCATACTTATTTCCAGTTATTGAAGGTAGTGCCAACCCGATTAACTTTGAAAATCAGATATATCTAACAGTTTGAAATTGAACGTAAATTTTTCTGGTCAACTTGGGGGTTTTTCTAAATTATTTTTCTTGACAATCTCAAAGATTATCTGCTAAATAAAAATGAATACTCATTCATAACCTGAAGATTACACGTAATTAAATAACAAACCCTTTAATTAGGAGGAAATCATGATAAGAAAAGTTAGAAAGGCCGCAGTTATCGGATCCGGAATCATGGGAGGCGGTATTGCTGCCCTTCTTGCCGCTGCCGGTGTAAAGGTGCAGCTTTTGGATATCGTTCCATTTGATTTAAAAGACGAAGAAAAAAATGATCCAACAGCTCGTAATCGACTGGTGAAAGCAGGACTGGATGCCGCGCTCGCTTCAAGCCCTTCTTTATTTTTTAACAAAAAAGATGCCGGGCTCATTTCCATCGGAAACCTTGAAGATGATATTGAGACACTCTCTGATTGTGACTGGATCATTGAAGTTGTTGTTGAAAATCTTGGCATCAAAAGAGATCTTTTCACAAAAGTCGAAAAAGTACGAAAGAAAGGGTCCATTGTTACCACAAACACCTCCGGTATTCCTCTGAAAGATATTTGCGAAGGCTTTTCCAAAGAATTCAAAGAACATTTTATGGGAACCCATTTTTTCAACCCTGTCCGCTATATGCACCTTCTTGAACTGATTCCGGGAGCAGAGACCCTTCCTGAAATCCTTGAATTTATTGCCGCATTTGGTGAGAAAAACCTGGGCAAGGGAATTGTCTGGGCAAAAGACACCCCCAACTTTGTCGGCAACAGGATCGGTATCCAGGGTATCGGCGCTATCATGAAAGCCATGGTTGAAGATAAAATGACCATCCCTGAAGTGGATGCCATCTTCGGCCCTGCCCTTGGCCGGCCAAAAACAGCCATCTTCAAAACAGTGGATCTAGTGGGTCTGGATACGGTCATCCATGTCTGTAAAAACTCCTATGACCTCTGTCTGGATGATGAACAGAGAGAGGCATTGATCCTACCTGAGTTCGTGGAAAAAATGGCGGAAAAAAATCTTCTGGGCAACAAAACCCAGGCCGGTTTCTACAAAACCGAGCTGACCCCGGAATGGAAAAAATTAAGGAAGGTTCTCAATCCGTCCACCATGGAATATGAAGACCTGGTAAGGCCCAGTTTCCCTTGTATTGATGAAGCAAAGAAAAAGGCTACCTTAAAAGAAAAAATAGACTGCGTTCTCAAAGGGGATGACAAAGGCGCTAAATTTGCCTGGAAAATGGCGGCCAACAGTTTTTTGTATGCGGCCAACAGGGTGCCTGAAATTTCAGATACCATCATTGAAATCGATAACTCCATGAAATGGGGATACAACTTTGAAATGGGCCCGTTTGAACTCTGGGATGCCTATGGTGTTAAAGAGGCTGTCGAGCGGATAGAAAAAGAGGGCCTTGATATTCCCGGCCATGTGAAAGAGCTGCTGGAAAAAGGAAATTCCTGCTTTTATAAACTTGAAAACGGCATCAAATATTACTACGATTTTGCTTCTGCTTCTTACAAGGAAGTCCCCGTCAGCAAAAATATGGTCTCCATTGCGGCTGCAAAAGGCAATAACAAGACGGTTATGGAAAACAACTCTGCCAGCCTTGTGGACATCGGAGACGACGTCTTCTGTATTGAATTTCATACAAAAATGAATGCCATTAATGAAGAAATTGTTGATTCCATTGGTGAGGCCCTTGATTATGTGGATAAAAACGGGGTCGGGCTTGTTATTGGGAATGAAGCCGGTGGTATGCCGGGCGCATTCTCAGCAGGGGCCGATCTTGGCTTTATTTCAAAACTCTGCCATGACAAAAAATATACTGAAATCGACGCCTTCCTGAAAAAAGCCCAGGATGGTATTCAAAAGACGAAGAATGCTGCCTTCCCGGTGGTTGCCGCACCTTACGGCATGGTACTTGGCGGCGGATGCGAGACCTGTCTGGGCGCTGATAAAATCGTTGCCCATTCAGAGCTTTACATGGGACTTGTGGAAATCGGTGTCGGGCTTCTTCCGGCCGGCGGCGGAACCATGAACCTGTGGAAAAAATATATCAATGCCCTTCCGGGTAAAACAGCAAAAGATACGGATCTGGCTAAATTCTTTGTCCCTGCCTTCATGAAAATCGCCATGGCGGCTGTTTCCATGTCAGCCGCCCAGGCAATGGGAAATGGATTTCTGGGTCAGGCGGACCGGATCGTATTCAATCGTGACAACCTGATTGGAGAAGCCAAGAAAGAAGTGCTTAAAATGGTGGATGACGGGTATGTTCCCCCGGCCAAACAGCCCCTTATTGTTATGGGAGATGCGGGCCAGGGGATGGTGAATGCAGAAATCTTTAACATGCTCAATGGCAAATTCATGAGCGATTATGATGCATTCCTTGCCAAGCGAATTGCATATGTGATGAGTGGGGGTGATGTAAAGGTGGGAAGTTCTGTTACTGAAGACACCATCCTGAAACTTGAAAGAGACGCATTTGTTGACTTCTGCAAAGAAGAAAAAACCATTGCCAGAATCGATCACATGCTGACAACCGGCAGACCACTCAGAAACTAAAGGAGGACTTAAACCATGCAAGAAGCATATATTGTACAATCGGTCAGAACCCCTGGCTGCAAACAAAAAAGAGGCCTGTTCAACCAGACAAGGCCTGAAGAACTGATTACCTTTATCATGAAGTCTGCTGTTGAACGAACCAAAAATCTTGATTTTGATGATTTTGATGATGTCATGGTGGGCTGTGCCTTTCCTGAAGCGGAACAGGGCCTGAACATCGGCCGGGTGGCCGCACGAATGGCAGGATTTCCCAACAAAGTATCCGGTGCCACCGTTAACCGTTTCTGCGCTTCCGGCCTTGAAGCCATTGCCCTTGCAACAGCAAGGGTCCAGATGGGGTGGTCAGAGGTGACCATGGGAGCTGGTGTTGAATCCATGACCTTTGTCCCCATGGGAGGAAATCTTCCCCGGCCTCATCCTGAATTTTCAAAAACCAACCCGGAAGACTTTATTTCCATGGGCATTACGGCGGAAAATGTTGCCAACCGTTACAATGTATCAAGGGAAGACCAGGACAAATTTGCGGCAAAGTCACAGGAAAAAGCAGCGAGGGCAAGAGACAACGGCCTGTTTACGGAAATCATCCCCACACCGGCTGCAAACTATGTTAAACAGCCGGACGGCACATACAAAAAAGAGCACTTCATTGTTGAACACGATGACGGCATCAGGGTGTCAACACCTGAAGGGCTTGGAAAACTGCGGACGGTTTTCTCGGCTGCCGGCAGTGTTACAGCAGGGAACTCTTCCCAGACAACAGACGGTGCAGCAGCCACCATTATTGCATCAAAGAAAAAATGTGATGAATTAGGGCTTACCCCTATTGCAAAACTTGTGACCTACGCAACCATAGGCTGTAAATCCGATGAAATGGGTGTGGGCCCCCGCTATGCCATTCCAAAAGCCCTTAAACAGGCAGGGATGACGATTGATGATATTGATATCTATGAAATCAATGAAGCTTTTGCTTCCCAGGCGATTTACTGCATCAGAGAGCTGGGCATTAAAAAGTACATGGATAAAATCAATATTCACGGCGGTGCCATTGCATTGGGCCATCCCCTGGGATGCACCGGTGCAAAACTGACAGCCACCTGTCTTGCCAACCTCAAAGAAGTGAAGGGGAAATACGGTATTGTTTCCATGTGCATTGGCGGCGGCATGGGTGCTGCAGCCATATTTGAAAGGCTGTAAGCTCACACCCTCCTTGTTCTAAAAAAAGGGGCTGTTTCCACGCTATTTGTGAAAACAGCCCCTTTTTAATGCACATTAATCCAGATCCAACTTTGCTTTACACTGATTGCACTTTACAACGCCACGAAAAACTTTATTGCCGCATTCAGGACAAAAATAACGGGCTTCTTCATCTTGAATCCATTTTTCAGTACCCACTTCCCGTCTATAGGGGATAGCCCGTAAAATGACCTTTTTCCCAACAGCCATGGGAAAATTTTCAATATACTGACAGGGAAATTCATCGCATTGATGACATCCGGTATATCCTTTTTTGTTCGTGCAGTCCCTGATCTCACACTGATTGCAATGCATAAACAGATCATCCGACAAGCAGCCCCGACATCGGATGTCTTCTGCTGAAATATTTTCACTATTAGGAAGCGTGCCCTTCCCGGAAACCTTTCCCTTGTAAAGCCCTGCTAACCCCTCCTTGAATTTTTGATTGTTATCACGATGTGCCATATAAATGGCACAGACACCGCAATAAAGCCCACAAGGTGCAATAAAATCCGGATTAATTTTCATATTCCTCCAAGCTGGTGTTTGGCATTTTATACGGTTTGGTGAGACATTTCTTGATATGAAAACTCCCACAGTCCTGCATTGGTTTTTGCATGTTCAATTGTCATGTTCACGATATTGCCTTTTTCATCAATGTCTATATAGATATTTTCACTGATCTCTTTTGTTTCATAGACATTCTTATCCGTAAATTCCATATGCGCTGTATCTGTATCAGAAAAATATTTTACTTTCATACCTTAATCCTCCTTGAACGACCGATCAAAAAAAGCGTTGTGAATCGTCTCCCCATCTTCCAATAAAATCACCCGGAGATATTTATCAATCTCCTGTATCTTTGCCCATTTTCTGATCCGGCCATCGGTCTGAACTTGAATCTTTTTTGGATATTGTATCACAAAATCAATCCATTCGTCTTTAATTTTTATACGATCAGGTCTTTGCCTTGTATATTTAAAATATTGCGTGGTTTTCATTTTTTAATTTCCGGACACATTGGTTTTTTCCCCAAATGCATAATACGCTCTTAAGAGACATGCAGCGGCTGGTATATTTATTTACCGGCAAGAATTCTATTCACTAAATCAGTAAAACTTTCTTCTCCGTGGTCTCCAGAATAAAGCCACTCAACTTCTCGCGCAAGCTCGCTGGCAGGCGTCGCTATAATTTTTTGAGAAGTAGAAAGCAACTCAATGGTTTTGCTATTAAAATTCTGAGCATATCCAAATTCATCTTTTCTGTTGTTGGACTCAATCATTTGTTTTAGTTCATCAGCGAATTGAGATATTCTAGAATATTCATAATCAAAACTACCACCAGACATAACAATCACCTCCTAAAATATAACTATAGCGTTTTATCAGTTCAACGCCGCTAATCAGCCGCGCGGCTTTTTTGCGTCGGCTGAATTTGTGTTAGCCTGTTTCGATCTTTTATATTCTTGTAACACCTTTATTGATTTATCAATATGGTTGACAGTTAATGTAATGATATGTCCACTGACTTTACCACGCAAAAGTTGTTGTTTTTTAGAGAGAAATGATTTCACTTGTTCTAACCAAGTTATTTCCTCATGTATTTTTTCAAGAAAGATAGGGTGTTTATACCTTCCTGTAAGAGCGTAGGCTACTGTCCTTTTGTTTTCCGGTGATAGTTTGTCAAACTCAGATACAAAACTCTTTGGATCTATATATTTTAAAATTGGTATTTCGTAGTACAGGTTATCTTCAGAGTTAGTATCAACTAATTGCGTATAGAATTTGCTGGTATCGGATACCATGGTTTTAAGCAATGACTTGCCAGCCTCAGGCATGCTCTCACTTTTAGTTTCTTCTGTCTTTTCTGCTATATACTCATTTAGTGCTTTAAATTCA
>JAFCZY010000082.1 GCA_019314105.1 Deltaproteobacteria bacterium | reverse complement strand
CGCCTTAAGGGGTATCAATACGACTTTCTTTTATCTCACATTACTCATTCTCACAGCTCTGACCGTGGTGCTGATGGTCAGAATTGTGGGGATTGTGCTGGTGATTGCGTTGTTGACAATTCCTTCAGCCATTGCCTCTTTTTATGCAAAACGACTGTGGCAGATGATGCTGTACTCAATTTTATTCTGCACGGTGTTTACCTGGGCGGGGTTATTCCTCAGTTACTCATGGAGTCTTTCTTCCGGGCCCACCATCATTGTCTTAAGCGGCATGGTGTATCTTGTTCTGCTCGTGGTGCATAAGGTGTTAAAATTATATTAAATACCCGGTAGGTTTAATTTAGGGAAGCAATCATGTTTAAAAAATTAAAATTTATTATTTACACTCGACCCTTTATTTTTTGTGTGTATTACTTTATCCAGATTTACAGCATGACCCTGCGGCTTAAAGTTAAAAATGAGAAACACTGGCAGAATCTCATGAAACAGGGCACTCCCGTTCTTTTGTGCGCCTGGCACCAGCAGTTTTTCTCCGCCATCCGTCATTTCAGGGCCTATTCCAGATACAATCCCGGCCTGATGATCAGTCAAAGCAGAGACGGAGATCTGATTTCAGGGGTGGCCAACAGGATTGGCTGGCATACTCCCAGAGGATCTTCTTCACGGGGGGGGAAACAAGCTATGGATATGATGATCGACCATTTAAAGACGTACGGACTTGGTGCCCAGATTCTTGACGGACCGACCGGGCCCATCGGCAAAGTCAAAGCCGGTGCCATTAAAATGGCGCTTGAGGCAAATACGGTGATCATCCCCTTTTATGTTTCAGCAGAAAAGGCCTGGTTTTTCAATTCATGGGATAAATTCATGTTGCCCAAACCCTTTTCACAAGTCTGCATCACCTTTGGCCGGGAAATCCATCTTGAAGCCTCGGATAACCCGGATACGTTTGAACATCATCGCCAATATCTTGAAAACACCATGAGGCCCCATTTGTTCCTTTAGAATTCGGATAGAAAAAACAAAAAACCTCTGGAAATTTTCCAGAGGTTTTATTTTTAAGTTGGCTCCCCAGCACGGATTTGAACCGCGGACCCATTGGTTAACAGCCAATTGCTCTGCCAACTGAGCTACTGGGGAGCAGCGCCTTTGAATAAGACTTGGAGAGATTATATCAACCCATTTTTTTTGTCAAGATTTTTATCAAAGAAAAATAAAAAAAATTGACATCATTCTGCATCACGTTTATCCTTTGACAATATAAAAATCACGCTGCCAAGAATTTGATAAAAGGTAATTGAATTATGATCACTGAAAACGGAATTGTAACCGATGTCACCTCATCTGTCGCCTGGGTAAAAACAACCCGCTCCACTGCTTGTGAGCATTGCACTTCCAGAGAAAGCTGTGGAACGGCGGAGAATCAAAAAGAAATGATCGTTATGGTTAAAAATATCCTTAATGTTAAAAAAGGGGATCATGTGATCATTGGACTTGAGACCAGCCCCATGCTTTTTTTAACATTTCTTTTATATGTATTTCCCATTATTCTGCTGCTTATCGGCGCTTTGATTGGGAACAGTCTTGCCCCTGTTTTTCAAATGGACCCCTCTTTTGTCTCCATGATTTCAGGGTTTTTATTTTTTGGACTCTCCTTTTATATCATCCGAAAAAAA
The DNA here is from genome assembly GCA_019314105.1 of Deltaproteobacteria bacterium. Taxonomy (GTDB): domain Bacteria; phylum Desulfobacterota; class Desulfobacteria; order Desulfobacterales; family Desulfobacteraceae; genus Desulfobacula. Next base: position 5,635 of record JAFCZY010000082.1, on the reverse strand, counting down.
AGCAACTCTCTTTCAAAAAAAAAAAAATACAAACCCTTCCTTGTCAGAAAAAAATCACAAACCATCCCTGCCGATTGCACCCTGTCCTGAATTTACATTTTTCCCTTGCCAATATGGCTACAATATAATATAACCGCTGCCTAGTTGTGGGTTTGTCGCATGAACTCTAACCCCTAAATATGAGAGAGAAGTATTATGACATCACAACGAGACCTAAAAGTAGCTATATTAATTATGATCATGTTTTTGATCACAGGAATTATATGCTATGCCTCTTTTACTCCCCCTGCACCGGAAGAACCCGTACGCATGATGTTTCAGAACAAAGCAGGCAACGTTTTATTCACCCATTCAGTACACACAGGCGATTATACGGATGATTGTCTGGACTGCCATCATAATCTTGAAGATGATGAAACCTACAACTGCAGTGAGTGTCATGAAGATACAGGTGATGAAGATTTGCCGTCAAGAGCTGATGCATTTCATACTCAGTGCAAGGGATGCCATGAAGAGATTGACGCAGGTCCGGTAGAATGTAATTCGTGTCATTTATTATAGTTTATCCAAGGGTTATATTTAAGAAAACTATGAATAAATGACCTTGGTTTTTTACAAAACAAGGACTTATTATGATTAAACGATCTTTTTTCACGTTAACCAAACCAAGGCTCCTCTATGATCTTGTGGAACCGGATCCTAAAGAGCCGGAGTCAATACCCATCCCATCCGACCTTACTTTAGTATTAGATGAGCCCATTGACAGTACAAGGCAAGCTTTAATAAAGGAAGGAGACTCGGTTGAAAAGGGAGAAAAATTACGTCTTTACAATCAAAGTACAGACTACACAATTTCTCCTGTCACGGGAACCATCAGCGCGATTGACACTTATTTGGATGATTTTGGCAACACATCCACCTGTCTTGTTATCAAAAACAGTCAGAGCCAGACCACTGACACAAATTCGATGACATATGATTTAAAAGATGATATTGCCTCTGCGGATGAATACTTCAGAACACTGCCGGGGGCACCGCCGCTAAAAATTCTTGCCAGTAATACTGTTAAAATTAATACCATTATCATTACCTGTGCGGATATGGATCTTTTATCAACAACCCATCAGTATATAACCCTGAAATTTTGGGATAAGATAAAAGAAGGGGCAAAAATTTTAAAAAAGCTGACCCGTATCCCCAAATTATGTATCACAGTTCCGGAAAATTTAAATATTCCAGGAGAATCTGATTTAATTCAAGTATTCAAAACCTCAATGGAATACCCCTCCAATTTACCGGCAATGATTTTGAAAAACCATTTAAGTATGATACTGCCTGCAGGGAAAACACCGGAAGATATGGGCGTTAGTTTTATCAGTGCTGAGGCTGTGGTGTCTTTAGCCACTGCATACAAAACAAAATCTGCGGGGTTTGAAAAAATTCTGACGATTATTGGAAAACAGGGAACAAAATACAGGGCCAAGGCCACCATTGGAACACCTTTACACAAAATTTTCAATGCCTTCAGTATTCATATCAACGACCAGGACAGAATTGTTATCGGTGGACCCATGAAAGGATTTGCAACCTATACCCATAACCATCCTGTCCAACCGGATATGGATACGGTGATAATTCAGGACAGGGATATAATCCCGGAAGTATCGGACACCCCCTGTGTTAATTGCGGAAAATGTATCCGGATCTGCCCGGCAAATGTTCCTGTAAATATTCTTGTACGATACCTTGAGGCTGACCAGTATGAAGAGGCGGCCGATAAATATGATCTTGAATCCTGTATTGAATGTGGTCTTTGTGCATATGTCTGTACGGCAAAGATACCTTTATACCAATATATCAAATTAGGAAAATACGAGCTTTTCAAACTTAGAGCTTTGGAGACTGCCAATGACGAATAATAAATTAACAGTATCCCATGCACCTTTCTGGCATGACGGAGACAGTCTTTTTAAAATGAACCTGAATATCATGATCGCCACTCTTCCGGCAGTTATTTTTGGTATTATTCAGTTCGGAGCACCTGCGGTTGGCGTAATTGCACTCTCTCTTTCCAGTGCCATGCTCTGGGAACTTATATTAAATGTTGTATCCAAACAGAAAATCTCTATCGGTGATCTGGATGCTGCAGTCATCGGGCTTGTTTTCGGCATGATGCTTCCGGCAACATCCCCCTGGTGGCTTGTCATTACCGGGACGCTTGTAGCAGTGGTCATCGGAAAAATGATTTTCGGCGGTATCGGGGCAAATCCATTTAATCCGGTCCTTATAGGAATGGCATTCTTAATGCTTTCCTGGAAAATCTTTTTTAATTTCGATGCCGCCTATGTCAATTATGAATTCAATTTTACTGCCCTTGCACCGCTGGCTGCCCTCAAGTCCCAGGGAGTCTCTGCGGTTGCGGATCTGTTTCCCATAAGTGATCTTATCATGGGCAAACAGGTCGGCGCTATTGGTTCCACCTTTGGGCTTGGTCTGATTGTCGGTGGCATCTACCTGATCTTAAGAGGCTATATCCGATGGGAAATACCGGTGTCGTTTATTGTGGGCATCATTGTAACCGCCCTGGCGTTCAGCATGGCAAATCCGGATACCTACGCAGGACCTGCAATCCACCTATTTTCAGGGTATACCCTGATCGGGGCATTCTTTCTTGCCACTGAGAATTCTTCCTCTCCGGTAAACAGGCTTCCCATGCTCATTTATGGTTTTTGTGCGGCAGCAATGATCATCCTGATGAGGAATATCGGTGCCTATGCAGATGGTACGATATTGGCGATCCTGCTGTTGAACCTTGTGAACCCCCTCATTGACAAAATTAGGCCCAAAGCGTTGGGGAAGGGAGCAAACAATGCGTGAAATGATTAGTATGATAGTCGTCTTGACGGTACTTACCGCTTTTTCCGGCGGATTGCTTGCCGCCATAGAATCAGGAACAAAAGACAGAATTGAAAACCAGGTTTTAAAATTTCAAAAAGCGCCTGCCATTCAGGCAATCTTTCCGGAAGCAACCAATGATCCTTTAGCAGAAAGATTTACAATAAAAGCTGAGGGGATTGAATTACAGGTTTTTCCGACGATTCTTTCAGATGGTTCTAAAGCCGTTGCCTTTGAAACAAAAGGAACCGGTTTTGGTGGCCCTGTCGGCCTTATGATGGGCATCAACCTGGATACTGATAAAATTATTGAAGTAAGAGTGACCACCCATTCCGAAACTCCGGGCATTGGATCAAGAGCCAAAGATAACCTTGAATTTGTCTCCCAATTTTCAGGACTTGGAATGGACACAAACTTTGCCATAAAAAGTGATAACGGTGATATTGATGCCATGTCCGGCGCAACCGTTACTTCAAAAGGCGTTAGTGTTGCTGCAGCCCAGGCAAAGGAAATCTATCAAAAACTAAAACCTGAAATTGTCAAACAGATAAAATAAGGCAAACTATTTTAGGAGAAAAATATGGCACAATCCTTAGCAAAAGAATTTACCAAGGGCCTCTGGGCTGAAATACCTCCTTTCCGGCTGGTATTGGGGTTATGCCCGACCCTTGCTGTAACAAAATCGGTTGAGAACGGAATCGGAATGGGAGTGGCGACCACCTTTGTTCTGGTTTTTTCCAATCTGTTAATATCGCTTCTTAGAAATGTGATTCCGTCAAAAGTCAGAATTGCCTGCTATGTTGTCATCATTGCCACCTTTGTCACCATTGTGGAGTTGTTGATGCAGGCTTATACATATGAATTGTTCCTGAAACTGGGGATTTTCATTCCCCTGATTGTTGTGAACTGTATTGTTCTTGGCCGGGCAGAAGCCTTTGCCAGCAAGAACGGCCCTGTTTTATCCGTTGCCGACGGACTGGGGATGGGCATCGGATTTACCCTGTCTCTTGCATCTCTCGGTGCTGTCAGGGAGCTTTTAGGAAACGGAACCATCACCATCTGGGGTGGAACCCCTATTTTTGAAATGGGAGCCAACTTTCTTCCGTTCCAATTCATGATTGAAGCACCGGGCGCTTTTGTTGGTCTCGGGCTCATGCTCTGTATGATGAACATCGTAGGTAAAAAATAAAAAGGAGATTCTACTATGGGTGATTTATTCGTCCTGGCAATAAGCTGTATCTTTATCAACAACATTCTCCTTGCCCAGTTCCTTGGAAACTGTCCCTTCCTGGGCACATCAAAAAAAATGGAAACCGCCGCAGGCATGGGCATGGCAGTTATTTTTGTCCTTGTTATGGCCGGTATTATTACATGGATAGTAGATGTTTACCTGTTAAAGGCCCTTCATGTCGAGTATTTGAGAACCGTTTCCTTTATTCTGGTCATTGCATCCCTGGTTCAGTTTGTAGAAATGTTTTTGAAAAAAAGCATTCCCGCCCTTTATGCGGGGTTAGGAATTTTTCTGCCGCTCATCACAACCAATTGTGCCGTTATGGGTGTCTGCCTGATCAATATCAAAGAGGATTATACTTTTCTTGAAACATGTGTTTCCTCCTTTGCCTATGCTGTTGGTTTTGGGCTTGCGCTTGTCCTGTTTGCCGGTATTCGAGAAAGAATTAATCTGGCAAGGGTACCAAAGCCTTTACAGGATACATCCATCGGCCTAATTACAGCGGGAATTATTGCTTTAACATTTATGTCTTTTAAAGGAATGGTTTAAAAACAAAAGAGACGCTATACAAATATAAGGTGAAATTATGATCTCAGCTTTATTATTCATGTTAGGTATCGGTGCTTTGTGCGGTATTATTCTCAGCCTTTCATCCAAAGTTTTTTATGTCTATGAAGACCCGAGAATTGCACAGGTGGAAAATAACCTTGCCGGTGCCAACTGCGGTGGTTGCGGATATGCAGGATGCTCTTCTGCTGCCGAAGCAGTTGTAAATGGTAGTGCTCCCCCTTCTGTGTGTGTTATTTCAGGCAAAGAAGGCGTAGAAGAAGTGGCTAAAATAATGGGCGTGGATGCTGGAAGTGCTGAAACTCCATTATCCTATAATATGTGTGAAGGCGGTTTTCGTGCCGATGATAAATACCACTATATGGGAATCTCTTCCTGTAAAGCCATGGCGGTTGTATTTGGCGGAAAACGGGTTTGCGGTGTGGGATGTATCGGTCTTGGCGATTGTGTAAAAGCATGCCAGTTTAATGCGCTTAAACTTGGACCCAAGGGCTATCCCGTGGTTGACGATAACAAATGCGTGGGATGCGGTGCCTGCCAGCAGGCATGCCCTAAAGATATCATTCAGGTAAATACCCTTTCTGAAAAACTCATGAAATTTAATCAAGCACAGGATCCATTAGCACCCTGTGCTCAAACCTGTCCTGCTGAAATTAATATTCCCCGATATATCAACCAGATCAGAGAAGGTAAATATAAAGAGGCTGTCCAGACCATCCGCATGAGAAATCCCTTACCTCTTTCCTGTGGCAGAGTCTGTCCTCATCCCTGTGAGAATGAGTGTAGAAGAGGCATCGAAGAAGAGGCGGTTTCCATTAACCAGCTGAAACGATTTGCGGCTGATTATGAAATGACTTCAGGTTCCAGAATTCCCATTAAATGTGCGCCGGATATGGGGAAAAAAGTAGCGGTCATCGGTGGCGGTCCTGCCGGTCTTTCCTG
>JAFCZY010000081.1 GCA_019314105.1 Deltaproteobacteria bacterium | reverse complement strand
TTGTGCCAGGAATCTTTGTGAAACTTTGCTTATTCAGGCACACCAACTCGGCATTATTAATCCCATTATCACTGAAATTATAAAAAATCATTTAAAAAATCTTGAAAACAGAAACAGTAAAAAAATTGCAAAGGCATTAAAAATATCAATAGATGATGTCAGGATAGCCGTAAAAATTATTCAATATCTTGAGCCCAAACCCGGTCGAAAATTTTCAACGGATGAACCCGCTTATATTACACCTGATATATATGTTTACAAACATGGCGATGGATTTAAAATTGTCATGAATGATGATGGATTACCAAAATTGAAAATCAATCGGTTTTATAAGGATGCTATTGCCAATGGCCGCAAAATATCAAAGGATACAAAAAATTACCTGAATGAAAAAATGCAGTCTGCCTCCTGGCTTATTAAAAGTATTCACCAGCGCCAGAAAACAATATACCGTGTCGTGGAAAGTATCCTTAAATTTCAGAGGGAATTTTTTGAAAAAGGTATCGCCTATCTAAAACCATTAATTCTAAAGGATATCGCAGAAGATATTGAGATGCATGAATCCACGATCAGTCGTGTGACAACCAATAAATATGCCTACACACCCCAGGGACTCTTTGAATTGAAATACTTTTTTAACTCTTCCATTGAAAGAATCGGCGGTGAATCCATGGCCTCTGCAAGTGTAAAGGAAAGAATAAGACTGCTGATAGAAAATGAAGACCATGAAAGTCCTTTAAGCGATGAAAAACTGGCGGGTATTCTTCAGAATTCAAATATTCAAATCGCCAGGCGAACGGTTGCCAAATACAGGAAAGTACTTAATATACTGCCGTCTAATAAACGCAAACAACTTTAGGGAGGTTTTTATGCAAACAATAGTTACTTTTAAAAAGATTGACCCCTCAAGTCCCTTAAAATCTTACGTTCAAAAAAAACTGGATAAATTTGACAAAATTTTAGACAGCCCTGCTGAAGCATATGTCGTGCTGTCAGTTGAAAAAATCAGGCATATAGCCGAAATTACGCTGACGTGTGACAGATTAAAAATTCATGCCAAAGAAAGTTCCGAAAATATGTATTCATCCATTGATGCGCTGATGGATAAAATAAAAACCCAGATTAAAAAAAATAAGGAAAAAATCAAGCGACATATGTCGGGAAATAAACAGAGTATTAAGAATGAATCCGGACAATTAGATTATCCGGAAGGATTTCCGGATAATCCTGTGACAGATCAAATAATTATTGAAACAATTGACTATAAACCCATGGATATTGAAGATGCGGTGATTGAATTAAATTCGGGCAAACAATCATTTTTTGTTTTCAACAATGCCCGGACCCAGCAACTCAATGTCTTATATAAACACAATAATGGTAAGCTGGGACTCATCCAGCCCAGAGGGTAATTTATTTAATGAAAATCAGCCAGCTGCTTAATAAAGATTCTATCATTGCAAATCTTAAAGCCCACGACAAAAAAGGGGTGATTGATGAGCTTGCCACTGTCATTTCTAAGACAACAAAGGCATCTGCAAAAGAAATTGCCACTGTTCTCATGGAAAGAGAGCAGTTAGGCAGTACGGGTATTGGTGGCGGAATTGCTATTCCCCATGGCAAACTTGACTTGGTGACATCTATTATTGTGGGTTTCGGGCTGAGTCGCGAAGGGGTTGAATATGACTCCCTTGACGAGAAACCGGTCCATATTTTTTTCCTGTTACTGACCCCGGAAAACTCTACTGGAGGACATCTTAAGGTTTTAGCCCAAATTTCCAAACTGTTGAAAATGGAGCCATTTAAAAAAGGATTAACCGCTGCCCAATCTGTTGATGACATTTACGATATTATCATGGAACAGGATGAAGACTTTTAATGCAAAAGGTTTATATCATAACCGGGCTTTCCGGGTCCGGAAAAACAACAGCCATTCAAGCATTTGAAGATGCTTTGTTTTACTGTGTCGATAATATGCCCATCGAACTGTTGCCAAGATTTTTGAATCTGCCGCTGAAAGATAACCCGGAAGTTAAGGGACTTGCCGTTGTGATGGACATGAGGAGTAAAAACTTCCTGTCAAATTACGCACCGGGCATTTGTTCACTTGAAGATTCAGGCATATCGCCTCAAATTATATTTCTTGAAGCGACTGTTGACACCCTGTTAAAAAGATTTAGTCAAACCAGGCGCCTTCACCCTGTTTCAAACGAAAAAAGCCTTTTGGACAATATCAAACTGGAAAAAAAAATGATGCTGCCTGTAAAACAAAGTGCACATCACCTTATCGACACAACAGACTTAACGGTTCATCAGCTTAAAACCCGGATTCTTGATCTGGTTCATGATGGAGATAACACCATCAGTTTAACAAAAATAAATATTATCTCATTTGGATTTAAATATGGAATTCCAAATGAGGCTGATCTTGTTATGGATATGAGGTTCTTAGCCAACCCGTACTTTGTACCGGAACTTAAACACCAGGATGGAGAATCCAAGGCGGTTAAACAATTTATATTATCAAATGATGAAACTCAGACTTTTCTTGAAAAATATTTGAACCTTCTTGATTATTTAATCCCTTTATACAAAAGAGAAAACAAGGCGTATTTGACATTTGCCATCGGATGTACAGGGGGCAGACATAGAAGTGTGGCCATCGCAAGACGTATTTTTGAACATCTTAATAGAAAAGGACTTAATCCCGGACTGATCCACAGGGACATTGACAGGGATATAAAAGAAAAATGATAGGAATACTCGTAGTCGCCCATGCAGACTTAGGAAGTGCTTTAATTGAAACGGTTGAATTTATTTTAGACAAAACACAGGATAATCTGTTTTCCGTTTCGATTAATATTCAGGAAGATCCAGACAGCTTAAGAAAAAAAATTAAAAAAGGAATCTCAAAAGTCCGAACAGATAATGGTGTTATTATCTTAACGGATATGTTTGGCGGAACGCCTTCAAATTTAAGTTATTCTTTTTTAGAAGAAGGACAGATCGAAGTGCTTTCCGGTGTAAATCTCCCTATCCTTTTAAAAGCGGTTACGTCAAGATCAAAAATGGATATGGAGACATTAACCGTATCTCTTGTTGAGCATGGGAAAAAAAGCATCTCCCTTGCCAGCGGAATTTTAAAAGGAAAAAAAAGAGTGTAAAAAAAATGTTCCAGAAAATCAAAGGGGGCTATCAATGACTATTAAATTAGGGATTAACGGATTTGGCAGAATCGGCAGGATGGTTTTTCGTGCCGCATTAAATAATCTGAATGTGGAAGTGACCGCAATAAATGACCTGGCGGACACAAAGACCTGTGCCCATCTTCTTAAATATGACTCTGTTCATGGTATCCTCAACATCACGGTATCTGCAACCGAAGACTCAATTATGGTTGACAATAAACCCATCAAAATTACGGCCTTTAAAGATCCCGGACAAATTCCGTGGAAAGACGCCAATGTGGATATTGTCTGCGAATGTACGGGGTTTTTCAGAGATCGTGATGGTGCATCCAAACATTTTGACGGGGGAGCAAAAAAAGTGCTTATTTCTGCGCCTGCCGGAAATCCGGACATTACCATTGTGATGGGTGTAAACCATGATATGTATGATCCGGCATCCCACCATATTATTTCAAACGCCTCATGCACAACTAACTGCCTTGCACCTGTTGCAAAGGTGTTGCTTGATAATTTCGGCATTGTCGCAGGAATGATGACCACCATTCATTCCTACACGGGTGATCAGCGCATCCTTGATTTCCCCCATAAAGATTTGAGAAGAGCCAGGGCTGCCGGGCTTTCAATAATTCCGACAACGACCGGTGCCGCAAAAGCCGTATCTTTAGTGCTTCCTGAGCTTGAAGGCAAACTCAATGGCTTGTCCGTCCGCGTGCCGACCCCCAATGTTTCCCTGGTTGATTTTGTCGTAATCACTGAGAAAGGCGATCTTGTAAAAGAAGATGTGAACACTGCTTTGGAAAAAGCATCCAATGAAAATCTTAAGGATATATTAGGCTTTTGTGATATCCCTCTGGTCTCCATTGATTTCAACTCAAACCCGCTTTCCTCAATTGTTGATGCAGGGTGTACGGATGTCATTAACGGCAACATGGTAAAAATTTATTCGTGGTATGATAACGAAGCCGGTTATTCCAGCAGGATGATTGATCTTGCCGTCATGATCGGAAAATCCTTATGATGACACAGGAGGCATAGAATGGACAGACTCCCCTTAATTGCCGGCAACTGGAAAATGTATAAAACCGGTCCCGAGGCAGTAGAAACAGCTATGGATCTGGCACAACTCTGCTCAGATATCCACGATGTCGAGGTTATGATAGCGCCGACCTTTCTTTCTCTACCCCTGGTTGCAGCATCACTTGAAGGGACCCATGTAAAAATCGGAGCCCAAAACCTCTATTTTGAAAAAGAAGGCGCATTCACTGGTGAAGTCTCAGCAGACATGATTAAGGCTGCTGGTGCACAATATGTTATTATTGGTCATTCCGAAAGAAGGCTGTACTTTGGTGAAACCGATGCTTCGGTCTGTAAAAAAATTAAATCTGCCATAAAATCGGGCTTAAAACCTGTTTTATGTATTGGAGAAACCGAAAGCCAAAGAGCGGATGAAAAAACATTTTCCATACTTGACAAACAGGTCTCAAATGGGTTAAAAGGCTTTGGTTTTGATGAACTTGCACAGTTAGTGCTTGCTTATGAACCGGTATGGGCGATCGGCACAGGAAAAACAGCCAGCGTCGATCAAGTAAGCCAGGTTCATCAATATCTGCGTTCTTCGCTTGAAAAGTTGTTTTCAAAAGACTTTTCCAATCAGACGCGATTATTGTATGGTGGTTCAGTCAATCCGGAGAATGCAAAAGACTTAATGGGTATTAAGGATGTCGACGGAGCTCTTGTGGGTGGAGCAAGCCTTGATGCAAATAAATTTATTAACATTATAAAATATAATAAATAATCAATATGACAAATTTAGTAGTCGCATTACATGTTACCGTTTGTGTCCTTTTAATCCTGATTGTATTACTTCAAGGTGGGAAAGGCGCAGAGATGGGAGTTTCTCTGGGTGGCGGAGCAAGCCAGACACTTTTTGGAGCTGGAGGTCCTGCAACCATACTGACGAAGATCACAACAGGTGTTGCCATTATTTTCATGATCACCTCCCTGACACTGGCTTACATGTCAGGTCATCAGTCAGATACATCCGTAATGAAGGAAAATACTACACCGGTGGAGCAGACGACCGAATAAGCTCCAAAAATAAAGACATACGTAAAAAACCGAATGCCGAAGTGGTGGAATAGGTAGACACGCACGCTTGAGGGGCGTGTGGGGTAACCCGTGGGAGTTCAAATCTCCCCTTCGGCACCATAAAAAATACAGGCTATGGGCAATAATTGTTCGTGGTCTTTTTCTTTTTATCGGATTTAATTTTATTCTGTGAATTTGATAAAAAAAATAAAAAATACTTAAGACGCTGAATCAATCTTGAATTATTTCTAACCTTGTTTATATTTAATCTATTATGGAAAAAATAAAAAATACAGAATCTCAAGATCCCAAAAAAATAGAAAAAGAACTGGGCGAATTTTTAAATAAGAAATTTGGCGGTACCGTTAAAATTATCAGCCCTTCCGTTCTTCCCCACCAAGAACCAATTTCAGAGAAATCTCCTTTAAAAGGGAAAAAAGAATTTATCAATTTTAACATCAAACCTCAGGAACTTATTGCTTATCTTGATCAATATGTCATAAAACAAACAAAAGCAAAATCAGTTCTATCAACAAAAATATGCACCCACTTTAACCGAATCAGATATTCTCAAACCACGGGTGAAGGCATATCAAAAATCACCGGTAATATTAAATCCAACATTCTAATGTTTGGCCCTACCGGAATTGGCAAGACCTATTTAATTAAACTGATTGCAAAAAAAATCGGGGTGCCATTTATAAAAGCAGACGCCACAAAATTTTCTGAGACCGGCTATGTTGGCGGAGATGTAGAAGATTTAATCCGAGATCTGGTAAAAGAAGCCAATGATGATATTCAACTTGCTCAATGCGGTATTGTTTATATTGATGAAATTGATAAAATTGCAGCAAGCCCCACTGTAATGGGTGCCCAGGTATCAAGAACCGGAGTCCAGAGGGCTCTTTTAAAACCCATGGAAGAAACCGATGTTGATTTAAAGGTCCCCCATGACCCCGTATCTATGATGCAGGAGTTGGAAGCCTATCAGAGAACCGGAAAACGGTCCAAACGAAGTGTCAATACCGCCAATATTCTTTTCATTGTCAGCGGTGCCTTCTCAGAACTGTCAACTGTTATTAAACACCGCTTATCAAAACAAAATATCGGCTTCGGCTCAAAACTCGTAAAATCTCAAAAGGAAAATGAGATATTAAAACAGACCAAAACTGAAGATCTGGTAAAATTTGGCTTTGAATCTGAATTCATTGGAAGGCTTCCGGTTCGATGTATCCTTGAAACTCTTTCCGAAGAAGATCTCTATTCAATCTTAAAGATGCCCAACAATCCGGTTATCTTGAGCAAACGCCTGGACTTTAACGCCTATGGCATAAAAATTGTTTTCACTGATGATGCCTTAAAACTTCTTGCAAAAAGGGCATATAAAGAAAACACAGGTGCCCGGGGTCTGATCAGTGTCATTGAAGAAGCCTTACTGGATTTTGAAGAAAAACTGCCGTCACAGGATCTTTTAAAATTTACTGTAACAAAAGAAGTTCTGGAAGATCCGAAAGGCCATCTTGAAGATCTTTTATCAAAACAAAATTCTTTAAAATGGGATGATCTTTATAAAAAAGCTTTCCTTGATCATAAAACATATATTTCAAGTTATATAAAAGACAACTGGAAAACCTTCGCCAACCGTTATGGACTGACCCTTTCACAAGCCAGATGCGATATGGTGGCGCTTTATTTTTGCAATCATGTCATGGAAATTGAAGATGCGGTGAAAAAAATAAAAAAAGTCCATGATTCAATCAAAGAGATTGAAGTTGAAGTATCAAAAAGTTATAATTTAAATATTATTTTTGAAGAAGATGCCATTGATTTTCTGATTGAACAATTTATCACCCATACTGCAACAACCGAAGAAATATTATCAAAAATTTATACCAACTACTATGACGGATTTAATCTGATTCGTGAAAAAACTGGGAAAACCAGATTTTTTCTGTCTAAGACTGCTCTAATAAACCATGAAACCTACCTTAACGATCTTATCAGGGAAGAAATAACATGATTGGAATTTCAAAACTTTATTGTGCGACCGTCGAAC
>JAFCZY010000080.1 GCA_019314105.1 Deltaproteobacteria bacterium | reverse complement strand
CAGTTCGATATAATATTGACCCGGGATAAGATAAGAAGTCGCAGGGGGAGCATAAAACCCAATCCCCTTTTTTTGCTGATTAAAGATGCTGTAATGGATATCAACCCCATGCTCTTTTTTGCTGTCGATAAGCGGCGAAATAAGCTCTTTAGACAATACTTCCAGATATCCGGGAGTTTTTATCTCAAACCTATAATAATCTGAATCGTTTTCTCCTATGAATCCCACAACCATCTGAGCATCCGGCAATATTTCAACTGCCTGATCAATTGTATTATTGGGTTCTGCAGGATCAAATTCTTCCATAAAATTCAGCTCAAAGTTACAGGGGATATCGCTATGACTTTCACCTATTTCGGGTTCTATCCGGACCACCCATTCTCCCTTGGTCACCCGCTGGGCCGACGGCAATGGGTACCACCGGTGATTAACCCGGGTCCACCCGTTTTCCTGCCGATAATAGCTGGCCAGCGGGGTGATGGCCCTATTCCCCTGGCCTGTTGATTTCAAGGTAAGATACCCTGGGGTGTTTATCTCAACCAGCCGATAGGTGGCAGTGTCTGGTTTATCAAATTTTACTGCAAAAGGGATATCAATGGGCGTGGGTTTGGCAGCGTACAAGGATTGACCATCCGCATACCAGCCCACCTTAATGGTCAGCGGATCATTTTCACTCCATGGGATTTCTTCGCCTGCCGCAGGCGTCTGGGCAATAATTGTATTGTTCTTTTTTTCATCGGCAGTACGCTGTTTTGTCCACTGAACTCTCGGCATATTGGCCTGGCGCAATGTTGTTTTTGCGTCATCAACAGATTCGCCGACAATGTTTGGGACAATAAGCTTATAATCTTTTGGGGGCCGAATCACCGTCAGTTCAATCAGGGTATCCGCAATCACCCTGCCCGGACCTGATTTCGGAGACTGATCTGCAATGGTCAGCCATTTATCGCGGGGCGTATTGACCCTGGGGATTTTATATATAATTTTTATCCGTTTAAATTGCCCTAACATACGCCGGGCTGTGCGGATATCCCGGCCGATTACATTGGAAACGGCATATGTGGGCAGCATTCCCACATGATAATATACCATATGGCCGGTTTCCACTTCTTTTCCCGGCAACGGGTTCTGGTCAACAATTTTTCCAACGCGATTCCTGCGCCTGACAATGGCCGTGCCTGAACGAGCCGGTTTTAATCCAGCCGCTGTCAATAACTCACGGCCCCGGGTATCTGTGTTTCCTTTCAAATTCGGAACGTTTACCAGTGGTGCAGTCCGGTTGATTTTTATCCTCAGCGTTCCCGGCATGGCAAATTGCCCGGGAAAAGTCGGCCAGCCCAGCCGCATCCGGCGGTGCAAATTTAACTGGTATTCCACGCCGGGAGTGGCATCATTAAGCGTGGTCACGCCTAAAAAGTTTCTTCCAAACCGATCATGATCCCAGACAACAAAGGCAAATCTCGCCGTTATCTGGTCTGCAGGATATGTTTTTATTATTTTATACTGCCATGTCGGATTCAAGGTGTTGTTTTTAAGCGGGGTTTTCCCAATCAATTCCTCTTTGCCGGTATAGGCATAAACCTCTATATAAGGATCGGATTTTCCCTCCGGTCCCCAATCCTTATTTTTCAAGCCCCGGGCCGATACAATCTCAACTGTCCATGTCGCGGATGCCGCCTGGGCCCATTCCTGGTTAACGATGCATGAAAACAGGACCATTAATGCTATCAAAATAAAATTTAATTTTTTAGTCATGGGTTTTTCCTCCAAATCAAAGAGAACAATTGGACTGGGGAGGAATATTACGCCCATCTCCATACAAAATCAAACAATAACATGAACTGGATTTAAAAAGTCTTACCAGGCGATTGAACAAAGTTAAAATTACTTGAATATACAGCCGGCAGGAAGATAAAATCAGGCCTTGTAATGAAGTGTCAGGCAATATATTATTTACTTAAATTTTTTGAAAATAAAAGGAATTGATATGGCAGCAGCAAGGGTTCCCAGAGCAGCCAGCTGGGTTGCAAAAATTCCCGACAGTGGAACAGCCAGGACTGAGTACCAGGATGTCAGCTTATAACGATCATGTAAGAAAGATAACTTATGACAAATACTATGAACCCGTACGCAAGAAGCTTATGGAATTTTTGTAAACTGGCTGCCTGTGTTTTAGTTATTTTTGAATTGTTCCTGCCTCAGAATGTCACGGCACAACAAAATAAAGACTGGCAGGAGATTTTCCTTTTAGACAGGAATTCACTGAATCCATACGTTGAATTTGTATCGGACGATATCAAGAATTTTTTTAATCCTGCAAAAGAAAAAGCGTATCCTTCGACCAATTTGTTTGACGGCTATTTGAAAACCTGCTGGGTATCAGGCTCTTCAAAGACAAATAAAAATGCGGCACTTTATGTCCGTTTGCCGGATACCATTGAACTCGACAAAATTATTTTGAATATTTTTCCCGGATATGGCAAAATGAAAAGTCTGTTTTATGCAAATGCACGGCCCAGACAAATCCAATTGTCCTTGTGGGCGGCCTTTTACCCTGAAGGGTTCAGTACTGAAATCGGCAAGTTATACATCATGAAAAAACATCCGGCTAATAAAAACATAGCGCTTGCCGACACTTTTGGCGTACAGTCGTTTTTGCCGGGCTTTGATAAAAAAGGATTGTCTGCGTTTCAAAAAAAGGCTTTGGCACAAGCGGATAATTTTTCCGGGCCTGAATATAAAAAGTTTGCACAATCCCTGTATCCCAAATCCTTTTCTTTTTCTTTTATTTTAAAAATAAAAATCATGGACTCTTATCATGGGTCTAAATATGATGATGTGTGTATTTCCGAGTTGTTTTTTAACGACAGATTTATTACCCCTTATCCCGATAAGTATTCCAGGATATCAAATGTCTATATTAAAGATGAAAATACCTTGCTGGCTGACTTTACTGATGAAAAGGGCGTTGTTATTTATAAGGATGCTTCTTGTGTTTTTACTTATGTTGACTGGCCTGAAAATAAGAACTGGGCTGTTTTATACCATGTTAAGAATGATGCAGCAGGAGAAGGTTCCCGTGTTGAAGAACAGTCCTCATTGATAGATTTAAAGAACAGGGAACTCGTCGATTCAAAATTTAAAAGGTATACAGGCAATACGACATTGTTCATGGCCTTGGAAAAAGACGATGAAGGAAGGGTTTACATAAAAGAAGAAAAATATGATATTGAATTAAGGTAAATACCATAGATTTTTTATCATGATTAAAAACCGAGGTTAATCTGAGACAAGGGACAAAACATAGTCTTGGAGGGTGTTCAAAATTCTGTGTCAGTTAACTAAAAGCTGATATACTCAGCTCCAAAAGGAGAACTGACATGACACAAGATGATAAAGAATTTGATTTTCAAAAAACCACACCAAATATCTCATACTTTGCCTTGTTTTAAAATCGGAGTTCCAGTCTTTTTTTATTATAACAAATAATACTTTCGATAATAATAGCTATTCCAAACCCTGCAATGAATATCCATAAGCTTGTGGCATTATGGAGAATAAATCCGGCTAATGTGATTATGATGCCGCATGGTAAATAGAATGCGATCAGGCCCTTTGTTAAAGTCCTTATTTTTGGAGCAAACAGAAAGGATAATACATTTATGGGAATTGTTACAATATAGGTTGACCCTATGATGAGGGCTCCCATAAATGAGAACCCATCTCCCATAAAATAAAAGACAATATTATAGGCTATATATAAATTTAGCAGTGTTAATAAACCGGCTAAAAGAAAAGCTAAAATGGTGAGTAATAGGCAAGTCCCTATAGAGTTATTCAAATTATTCTCTTGGTGATTTGATCTGGTTGTTCCCATGCACCAAAGTTATTGAATAAATATCATATTGTCAATATTAAATCATCCGATAACCCCCTGTGTCAGGAAATATGTCGCCTTCATTAAAAAATAAAATTGGGGCATTGAGGTGACAAATATGGGACATCCTGTTCAAGTTAAAGAAGCTGTGTTAAAAAAGGTTTTATTGGGAAGAAAGCCCCACCATGTGGTGGCATTAGAATTCGGAGTTGGACGATCTACCATTGGTAAATGGTTAAGAGAATATAAACAAACTGGAAACATGAATTTGAACTCAAAAGAGAAACGCCCCAAAGACTGGACTGCAGAGGAACGCCTTTCTGCATTGATTGAGACCGGTACCATGAGTGCTGAGAAACTCACAGGTTGGTGCCGCAAAAAAGGTATTTTTGTCCATAACCTGAAACAGTTTCTTTTTAAGAGCTTTTTAAGTTCTTAAAGATGGATTTACCCATACAGCAGGCGCTGGCTTGGTCCCTTTAAGAAGGCGTACCCTCAGGATAAGCCGAATCGTTTTCCCTTTCCAGCGTGACAGGTTTACATTAAGCGGAATTGGCTTGGTTCCACTAAAACGCTGTTGTGTCACAACCGTAATACGTTTGCCGTCACGAATCAAAACATCAAAACTTAGAAGAGTTGATGGGTGAGCACCTGTAAGCATGGTTACAATGGTCTTAAAATGAGGTTTTCGCCCCAGTTTTATTGCAGGAAATTCACCCTGGATATACCCGTCTTTTGCCCAGGCTGGCTGGGTTAACAAGAGCTTACCAGCAATATCCCCATTGCTTAAACGTCCCTTGGACAAGCTTTTGGCAACTCCGAAACGTGGCACACGATCACTGTTAAATACGACCTTGGAAGATTTGCTCACCCATCTTGCTTTTTGAGCTTCGATATAGAGAGAATGCATACCTGCTGGTCTTTTTGTGGATTTACTTTGCTGTATGCTTTTAGGTTTTGATAATTTGGATGATGTGGACATGGGTGCCTGGGCGACCTTAAATGGCTTAACAGCAGTACGTGGCACACTTTTTTTAGTCCGGCTCTTTGACGCCTGTGACGAAGTTGGTGCCTGCTGTGAAGAAATAATTCCAGCCTTTGCAATTTGACCTGACGATGGGCCTTGTAATCCCATGCAGGTTGTTGTTGTTGCGAGCGAAGGATTGTAGCCGTGGATATCTGATGCATCTATAAGTTCAATATTTCGCTGACTATTGCCGCAGATCAGATTTTGTTGAAGTGTAACATTGCTGGCATTCTCTATTCTGATTCCAACATCATAACCCTTTATTGTACAATTTTTAATGATAACATTGTTGGAACGGAAGTTAACAATACCTACACCGCGGCCTTCACCAATAAGGATAGCACCATGACCATTCAGTGTAATGCCGGAAGCCTTGATAATTATTACACCATAATCACCATAATCATCCATGTGATATTCTCCAGGGCATAAATCAGTATCAGTGGTGATTTCAATATTTCCCATCTGACCCAGTTGAAGACATGGTCTACATTTTGTTGTACAGCCATCGGTGTTATCCTGATTACCATCGTCACAGGCTTCATTAAAGACTCTTCCTGTCTGCTGGTGGGAACCATCGTCCACAACCCCGTCTCCACAATAAGGAAGGGTACAGTCTTTACGGCATGTGTTTGGAGCGTCATCGGAATTTCCTGACCTGTCATCACACTTTTCACCACTGTCGAGGACTCCATCCCCGCAATAAAAGCGCCGTCAGTCTGTCCGGCAGGCATTTGGTACTGAATCACTGTTGCTTGCACCATTGTCACAGACTTCACCGACATCCCGAACCCCGTCTCCACAGACACCTGCCATAGCTGCATGGGTAAAAAACAAACTGATCATCAAAACCAGGATAATGACTGGTAAACGAAAATTTTGAAAAAAGAATAGGCTGTTGGTGTTTTTTCTATTAAACACGATACAATCCTCCCCAAGAAAATAGAGTAAATGGATTTATATTAATTGCTCTCTAACTTACTGCCATGTGACGAATCTGGTTGAATACCACTCAACACAACATAAAAGAAGACAAATTCATAGATTGTTCTTTCATATTAAGATACTTGTTTTTTGTCAAACAAAATTTCAAAAAAGAAAACACCACTCAACCCCATAGAAAAATCAATCGGTTAAAGGTTAGGTTAAATAAATGCTTTTACTTTTAAATACTACAAAGACCATGGATTTTAGTGCTCCGGTTTTGCAGGATATGGCAACAGCAGATCCGGATCTGCTCAGAACTGCTCAGATACTTGCTGGCAAGGTTTCTAAAATGACACCCCGGCAATTGGCAGAGTTAATGTCCTTAAGTGATAAACTTGCAGCAAAAACCCATGAGAAATTTTCTTTGTGGGGGAACCCGTAGTTTCATATTCTCATTTCCACCAAAGTTGATCAGTCAAAATGCCTTTACAGGCTTCAGAAATATTGATACGATTTTTTGATTCAGATATGCTCATATATTGAAAAATATGCGGTTAATTATCAACATTTAGAGTGATATTCGGACATACATATTTATCAGGAGGTCTTCATGAAAGCTCCAATCATTGTGTCAACCCTTTTGCTGTCCTTTCTTTTCTTTTTATTGAGCCCGGTATGGGCTGCGGAGGAATGGACCCAGATCAAACATGCTACTTCAGCTGTATTCAAGCCCGGTGCTGTTGTCTTTGTCGATAAAAATCATGCCTGGGCATACCAGAACCTTAATAACAATAAATCCCACCTGAAAAAAATGAAAGGTACTTCCCCTACATCCTGGCTGGATTTAAGGACATTCTCTTTTCATATTAATGCGCTCATTTTCAAGAATACTCGAGTTGGATTCATTGCTGGAGACGCAGGCCATTTGATACGAACAGTAAATGGCGGATCAACATGGTATCCAACAAATTATAAAACCACTAAAAGCTTGAATGATATCGATATCAGGGGTAAAAATATCTGGGTTGTCGGCCATGATAATACTATTGTCTACAGCCCTGACAACGGGAAAAACTGGCAGGAGATCAATCCAGGACTTAAGAAAAAATGGATTTTCAACGGTGTCTCATTTTCCTCTAACAAAACAGGATGGGTCACTGGCTATCGAATTAATAAAGGCGCCAGGATTATCATTCTTTACACCCGGAACGGCGGCAGAAACTGGGTGGTCCAAACCGATAACATAAAAAATATGAGTAAAAAATTTATCCCGCGGGATATCCATGCAACAGAAGCTGGGTGGGCTTATATTGTGGGCTCAAAAGGTAGCTTTTTAATGACAACAGATGAAGGCAAAACATGGAAACCAGCCCTTAACTGGAGTATGGCGGAAGAAACAACACTGCATAAAATTTCTTTTCCCATTTCCCGAATTGGATGGATTTCAGGTGATCATGGCAGGGTGTTAAGAACAAATGACGCAGGTTTTCACTGGACCCTTGATCGCAC
>JAFCZY010000416.1 GCA_019314105.1 Deltaproteobacteria bacterium | reverse complement strand
TCTTTTCAATTACACCGTAAGAATAGATACCATTCCGTGGAGAAGTGATGGATCCTGGGTTCATGAAAATATACCCTTCCTTTTTTTCCAGAAAACAGTGGTGGGTATGGCCCTGAATGATAATGTCGATATTTTCAGAATAGGTGAAAGGGCGGTGGCCATGAGAAAGAAGGATGTTTTTGTTGAAAACGCTAAACTCCAGTATTGTGTCAAATCCGGGAAAAAAAGAGGGCGTATCACAGTTTCCATAGACGTAATAAAAACGATGTTTGAATGTGTTCAACTCCTTTTTTATGGCTTCCGGCTGAAAATTTGTATTTGAATAATTACCGTATTTTGTATCAAAAAGATCTCCGGCAATGGCAAGTTTATCAGAAGGCTGTAAAAGATTTTTCATGGTTAACCATGAACTGTAACTGCCATGAATGTCTGCTGTAACAATAAGTTTTTTCATACCGTTAATTTTTTCTTGTTAAAAAAAATAAAGTTTCATACTATCGAATTCAAATCAACTAAATTCTCAAAAAATGATAAATTACGGTCATCCGTAAAAGCAGTGAGCAAGATTCAATTATTTTGATGATGGATAACAAGACACACTCAAATAAAGAAATATTTGAGTATCATTATTTTTCACCCAGAAAAAATTTAAACATCCGGTATGGGAGGACAGCCCCCTGTCTTAAGGAGTCTGCAAGCGCTGTTTGCCTTTTATTACATGGACGATCCGAATTTATTGAAAAGTATAAGGGGGTTGCCAGACATTTGCAGGAAAAAGGATTTCAGGTTGTCAGCCCGGACTGGCGGGGGCAGGGATTGTCTTCCCGGGAGCTTGAAAATAGGCATAAAGGCCATATCAACCGGTTCGATGATTATGTGGATGATTTGGAAGCGCTCTATTTAAGGGTGATAGAGCCTCAAGGACTGCCGGTTTATATACTGGCCCATTCCATGGGCGGGCATATTGCCCTGCGGTTTATGAGCAGACAGCTATCAAAAATCAAAAAAGCAGTCCTTGTCTCTCCCATGATTGATATTACGTTGCCTGTAATGCTTTATCCGGTATTAAAATTATTATCAAAAAAATTGTCCAAAACACCATTTGCAAGAAAATATACGATTGGGTCAAGAGATTATTCTGTTAAAGCAGCAAAATTCAAGGGAAATAATTTATGCCATGACCCGAAAAAATACAGGATCTTACATCATGAGATTGCAAAGAACCCTGATCTTGCTCTCGGGGGTGTCACATGGGGCTGGCTGAATGCCGCCCTTGAGTCTGTTGAAATTTTAAAACAGGATGACATCATTGGCAGGATTACCACTCCTATCCTGATGATCAGTGCCCAAAAAGATTCTATTGTATCCTCAAAAGCCCAGGAACAATTGAGCGGGAAATTATCCAATTGTTCGTTTCTTTCGATTAAAGGCGCATTCCATGAGCTTCTTTTCGAGGAAACCGGGATCACCCATCAGGTCTGGGATGCGTTTAACCGGTTTGTTGTTGAATGATTACAGGGAGTTTAGGGTGTTGATTCTTTCAAGTACGGGTGGGTGAGAATAATTTAAAAACACATAAAAGGGATGAGGCGTTAAATTAGACAGATTGTGGGCGGACAGTTTTTTTAAGGCATTGATCAATGGCTTGTTGTCTTTAATCGTCTCTGCGGCAAACTGGTCGGCTTCATATTCATCTTTTCTGGATGAGATTTGAAAAAGAATTGAAATAAATAAATCTATGGGTGAATACAGCATGCTAAAAAAGATCAGACCCGCATAAATGGAAATCTCTTCCATGAAAAAGGCATGAAACAGGTCTTCGTTTGAGATAAATATGGAAATAAGATAAAAAATAAATCCCATTTGAAAGATACCTAATGCCAATCGTTTGATTATATGCTTCTTTTTAAAATGGCCCATTTCATGGGCAAGAATGGATACCAGTTCTTCAATTGTCTGCTCTTTAATCAGGGTATCAAATAAAACGATTCGTTTGTTTTTTCCAAAACCTGTAAAAAATGCATTGGATTTGCTGCTTCTTTTTGACCCATCCATGACAAAAATATTGGAAAGTGAAAAATCAATTGATTTGGCATACTTTAATATGGCTTTCTTTAACGGGCCGTCTTCCAGGGGAGTGAATTTATTGAATAGCG
>JAFCZY010000415.1 GCA_019314105.1 Deltaproteobacteria bacterium | reverse complement strand
AAAACAGAGGAACTATACCGTGACTGATTTACTGGAAGATATGAAAAGAACACATCATTGTTGTGCGTTAAGAGACACTGATATTGCAAAAGAAGTTGTTTTAATGGGATGGGTGCAGCACCGCCGTGACCATGGAGGGGTGATCTTTATTGATTTAAGGGATAAAGAAGGCATCACTCAAATCGTTTTTAACCCGGAAAATTCAAAAAAGGTGCATGAAAAAGCCCAGAAAATTCGGAGCGAATATGTTCTTGGTGTAAAAGGAAAAGTTCTTGCACGACCCGATGATATGATTAATCCGAATATGGAAACCGGCGCTATTGAAGTATTGATAGATGAGCTTCGTATTTTTTCAAAGGCCAAAACACCGGCATTCCAAATCGAAGACCGGATAGAAGCATCAGAATCTATTCGCCTGCAATACCGATATCTGGATTTACGACGGCCTCAGTTAAAAAATAATATTCTGGCCAGACATAAGGCCACCATGGCGATAAGAAACTATCTGGATAACAATGGATTCGTGGACATTGAGACACCTTTTTTGACCAAAAGCACACCGGAAGGTGCAAGGGATTATCTGGTTCCCTCCAGGGTCAATCAGGGAGAATTTTATGCCCTGCCCCAATCTCCTCAGCTTTTCAAACAATTATTAATGATCGCGGGATTTGATAAATATTACCAGATTGTTAAATGCTTTAGAGATGAAGATCTAAGAGCAGATCGACAGCCCGAGTTCACCCAGATTGATATGGAGCTGTCTTTTGTGAATGAACAGGGCATTATGGAAATAGCCGAGGGAATGATTGTCACCATTTTTAAAAAAGTGCTGAATCTTGATCTTGTCACACCATTTCCACAAATCACCTATAATGATGCCATGACAAGATTTGGTCTGGACAGGCCTGACTTGCGATTTGGCCTGGAATTGTGTGATGTCTCTGATATTGTAAAAGATGCCGGATTCAAGGTCTTCGCAAACGTGGTAAAAAATGGCGGTCTTGTGAAAGCCATCAATGCAAAAGGATGCGCCACGTTTACCAGAAAACAAATTGATGAATTAACTGATTTTGTTGCGGTATACCAGGCAAAAGGGTTGGCATGGATAAAAATCAAAGAAGATGAATGGCAATCTCCCATCGTAAAATTTTTTACAAATGAAGAAAAGGATGCCTTAAGAAAGCGGCTTGACCTTGAACCCGGGGATATTGTTTTCTTTGTGGCAGACCAGCCAAAAATCACCAACGAAGCCCTTGGCCAGTTAAGGAATGAGCTGGCAAGACGGCTTGAACTGATTTCAGAGGATACCTATGAATTTGTCTGGGTAACCCACTTTCCCCTGCTGGAGTATGATGAAACAGAAAAACGCTACCAGGCGTTGCACCATCCCTTTACCGCACCCCTTGAAGAAGATATTGAAAAACTTTCTTCTGATCCTCTTTCGGTTATTTCAAGGGCCTATGACTTGGTGCTGAATGGTATTGAAATCGGTGGCGGCAGTATTCGTATTCATTCTACTGAACTTCAACAAAAGGTCTTAAACTGCCTTGGTATTGGTGAAAATGAAGCCAATGAAAAATTCGGATTTCTCCTGGAAGCCCTGGCATCCGGTGCCCCCCCCCATGGTGGAATTGCATTTGGGCTTGATCGGTTAATGATGCTGCTGTGCAAAGAAGACTCCATCAGAAACGTCATTGCCTTTCCAAAAACACAAAAAGCCACCTGCCTTCTGACAGACGCGCCATCAAAAGCATCACCGGCACAGCTTCAGGAGCTTGCAATTAAAGTATCCAAAATAGAAGGATAGTGTTAAGACTTGTAGCCAGCTATTCCTATAGCTGGCTACAACAAGTTTGCAAAGACTATGATTCTAAAACTTTTCTTAATTTATGAGAAAAATCGATAACATTGTAAGGTTTCAAAATATACCCTTTGCACCCTTGTCTGAGCATTTCCTGGGCCTTTTCATCAATGGCATATCCTGTTGAAAGCAGTACCTTAATATCGGGATTTAGTTTTTTGAGTTTCAGGAAAGTCTCAAGTCCGTTCATTTCCGGCATCATCATATCAAGGACAACAAGATTGATCTCTTCTTTTTTTTCTTTATAAAATCTTATGGCCTCTTCGCCGGAAGTGACAGTTATCACACTATACCCAAGTGCCTTGCAAA
>JAFCZY010000414.1 GCA_019314105.1 Deltaproteobacteria bacterium | reverse complement strand
AGAAGGGTATCGCCGGGCTCAATGATCTTACTGACGGCCATCCCTATTTTTTCTTTCTGTGTCCGGTGTTTCTGATTCTTTTCCACATAAAGGGGTTCGACTTTTACCCGGCGGCGTAAAATTGCCCCTCCATGAGTTCGTTCCAACACCCCTTTTTTTTCCAGATAATCAAAGTCCCGACGGATAGTCAGTTCAGTCACACCAAACAATTGACTTAACTCGGCAACCCTTACGATCCCCTTTTTCTCAATCAATCTCAGTATCCGCGCCTGCCTGTCAAACGGTATTAACGTCTGGGCCATCTTTTTTGCCTCCGAATTAAAAACAATTGATATTTTATATCAGGATTAGGAAACCAGATCAATTCATCAAAAAAATAAAAAAGACTACTTGTAAAAAAACAATAAAAAATATATAAAAACAATAAAAAAAGAACATATTGGTTCAAAGTTTCAGGTTTAACTTTTTAAAAACACCCTTTCTGGTTGCAATTGGAAACGATAATATGGAAACAGATGTATTCATCATAGGCGGAGGCGTTACCGGCACCGGGATTGCCAGAGACCTGACACTGAGAGGGCTTTCTGTGATTCTGGTTGAAAAAGGAGACCTGAATGCCGGCGCTTCCGGTGGAAATCACGGCCTTTTGCACAGTGGTGCCAGATATGTCTGTTCTGATCCTGAGGCAGCAATTGAATGTGCTGCTGAAATAAAAATATTAAAAAAAAATGCTGCCCATTGCATCGAAGAAACCGGGGGACTGTTTGTTGCGGTGAAAGGGGACAAAGAAAAAAATTACATTGCTGATTTTCCTGATATGTGTAAAAAATCCGGCATCCCATCCGAATTCATTGATCCAAAAGAAGCCAGAGAAATGGAGCCATCTTTATCAGATGAAACAATTGCTGCGTATAAAGTGAATGATGCTTCCATTAATCCCTTTAAATTGTCCATTGAAAATATAAATGATGCCGTTTCCAGAGACGCCTGTTACCTCAGTCACACCAAGGTTGAATCCCTTAAAATAGAGAACAAGACCATTGTTTATGCCCGGGTCCGAAACCAGATCAGCGGTAAAACCGATAAAATAAAAGCAAAAACCTATGTCAATGCCGCTGGTGCATGGGCGGGGAACATTGCTGTCATGGCCGGGATTCATATCAATATGGTTTTTTCCAAGGGCACCCTTCTGGTCACAAACAACCGAATCGCAAAACGCGTCATCAACCGCCTGAGAAAACCCACTGACGGAGATATTCTGGTGCCGGGCGGCGTTGTATCAATCCTTGGCACCACTTCCGTAAGAATCAAGTCCCCGGACAATATCTATCCCACGGTCAAAGAGGTGGATGATATTATCAGCGAAGGTGAAAAAATGATACCTGAACTGAAGGCCTGCCGGTATATCCGGGCATATGCCGGTGTAAGACCCTTGGTCAGTATGGGAAGCGGCAATGATAGAGATGTGAGCCGCGGATTTACATTGCTGGATCATGAAAAAGATCAGGTAAATAATTTTATCACCATTACAGGGGGCAAACTGTCTACATACCGGTTAATGGCAGAAAAGGCATCTGATATTGTCTGTAAAAAACATCAAATTTCAATGAACTGCCGGACAAAAACCATCCCATTGCCATCCACCCATAGCGGAGAATGGTCGGAACCGGGTGTTCTGGCCACTGATCTGTTTAAACCCAATACACAGAAAGACCCTTTTCTATGCGAATGTGAAATGGTTCCGACCAGTGCCATCAACACAGTGATTGATTCAATTGAAAAAAATGGAGGGACATCTGATCTTTCCTCCATTGCCCTTAGAACAAGGGTTGGAAAAGGACCCTGCCAGGGAACTTTTTGCAGTATGCGGATACTGTCACACCTCTATGACACAGGAGAAATGACGAATCAAACGGGTATAAACGATCTAAAATATTTTTTAAATGAGAGATGGAAAGGAGAACGATCTTTATTATGGGGCCAGGCACTTGTCCAGTCCTCTTTAAAAGAAATGATCCATTGCGGTTTATTCGGTCTTGAGCTGATTGAAAAATGAAAGATAAAAAACAGATTACCTGTGACATAACAGTGATCGGTGCCGGTTTTGCCGGCATGGTGGCTGCGGCTCGCGCATCTGATCTCGGCTTGAAAACGGTTCAGACGGGTAATTCATCACACCTTTATTTTGCCAGCGGTTTATTTGATTTTCTGGGTGTCTATCCACTGGGGTCCCGAACCCCCTTGAGAGATCCCCGAACAGGCCTGAAGTTATTACAAAAAGAGATGCCGGACCATCCGTATTCAAAAACCAACCTGGAAGCAATATTAAAAAGTTTTGATTTTTTGGCCCGCTTTTTACACTCAACCGGACTCAATTACGTTAAACCGGACAAAGACAACAGATCAGTCCTCACCGCTGCCGGTACGTTTAAACCCACCTGCATGATGCCTGAAACCATTTCAAAAGGCGGCCTGCTTAAAAAGGATACGCCCTTATTACTTATAGATTTTAAAGGCCTGAAGGGATTTTGTGCCGGACAGATAGCCGCTGTTTTAAAAAAAAATCACCCTTATATTTTTACGTTAAGTGTGGAGGTTCCGGGGGAAAGCGGTAATTTAAATCCAACATATCTTGCGACACTGTTCGAAGATTCTTCCTTTCTCAAAAATCTTGCCACGCAGATTTCTCCTTTTTCAAATAAAGTTAAACTGGTGGGAATGCCTGCGGTATGCGGTATCAATAAAAGCCTTGACATACTGACCCGTCTGGAAAAAATGACCGGGATGGATATATTTGAAATTCCAATGATGCCGCCTTCCATTCCAGGGTTACGACTGAAAAATGCCTTTGAAAAAAAACTGGCTGGGAATCATGTTCATTTCTTAAGCCAGACAAAAATCACCTCACCGCAATTTAATGGATCTGAATTTATTTTAAATGCCGTAAATCAAAATATGAAAACTCAA
>JAFCZY010000413.1 GCA_019314105.1 Deltaproteobacteria bacterium | reverse complement strand
CATTCACCATAAATCCAGGATCAGCGATCACCCAATACGAGGGCCGGATGCTTTTGCCTGGGATTTTTATCAACAATCAGGTGTAAAAGGTCAATGCACTCCCTTTTTGTTCGGCTTGGCATCTCAACATAGGCGTCAAGACGTACATTCCGCACCCCTTTGAACAATTATTTTATTAATTTTGGAGGCCATTTTATGGCGTAACAAAGCTTTCAGGGGAAACACCCAAGGCCTTTAAATATTCGTGCTGTACCGGTTTTAATGGGCGGGCAAGCTGTCTGTTCCTGCCACTTTTTACAACAAGAACAGAAACAAATTTTGTGGACATCATAAAGGCTGTCGGCTTTTTTGTTTTCCGTCTGACCCATCCGGTTATCGTAATGTCTTCAGAATCCAGATACCGGCGCATTTCTCTTTCCATGAGCCGCCAAATCAGGAGCGCAATTAAAAGCACCATACCGAGAACTTCAATCCGGGTGGCCTTTTTCAGGAACACACTGTTGATAATCACGGGATCTTTAAGGAAACCAAAATTACGCTCTATGCCACTTTGATTCTTGTATAATTTTAAAAGTTTTTCAGGACTCCATTCAATCCTGTCGGCAGGTGTGTTTAAATTACTGATCAGGACAAAGCATCCTGCTTCATAACGAAGTTTTTCTAATTTATCTTTATCCTCAACTATCCTGATTTCTAACTGGAATTCAAAAGACTCAGGAACACGAGGTGACCCATTTTTAGGACGTCCAGGTCGGTATTTGGCTTTCTTGTTTATGCTTGCTTCAATTAAATAGCAATCCGTAGTTTGGGGTAATTGAGATAATTTTTTCACCGCTGCCAATGCATCGGCCTGGCAGAAGTATACGGGCGCCGTAATTTTTTTGCATGCTTGTTCCAGCTTCTTTCTATTTTTCTTAAGCAACCGGTCAATCCGTTTGTGCCTGCGTTTATCATGGGCGCTTGAATGCACAACAATAGCCCGGTATAATTTCCCATATAATTCTATGGTGCTGTCACAAACCTTATAAAGAGCGGCCGGACGTTTTTCAGTAGCCGGTGTTTCAGCAATGATACCCATATTAATCCAATCATCCTGCCGCACAGCATCCTGGATCACCCGGCTGCACTCGTTATACGTTGCAGGAAGGCGACTTAAAAAATTTGTCTTTCCAGCTTTTTCTAAATTATCTTTGGTCACAAAAGCTGAGTCTGCAACATAAACAAAAGCACCTTGTGAAAGACCGTTCCTGGCCATATGTTTGGATATATTACCCAAAAGCTCATTGTTCAGCGTTTTATCCGATGCGTTACCATCCCTTGTTCGTCCAAATAAAGGGATATCCCTTTCAACACAGAGCATTTCAATTAAAAACTGTTTTAAATCCGGGCGTTTTGCTTTGCTGTAACCAAAAGTGATTTCGAACGGGGGATCAACCAGATCATAATCGCCGAATACACTGACGGAAGTGGTATCATAATGAACCTTCTCCGTATTGATTTTAAATCCTCCAATGGCGTTTTGACTTAATTGGCTGAATATCTTTTGGGTTCCGGCCTCAAACATTTTATCCAGTGCTCTGCCAACATTATGGTCTGTGAAGCGTTCTCTCACAATAGGCTCTCCCAATAACAATTCAGTATCTTTTTCTTCAAAAAAATCAATGAGCCGGTAGAGTGGAGACCGGCCGGACAGGGTGTCTAACACCATCGCAAGAACTACTGGCCCTGGTTGAAGTTCCATTTGAGTGCCAACCATATGATTTACTGTCTCTACAAGATTAATTCGGCGTGCGTACTCCTTGACTATGGGCAAAAATTTAACATTGGTAATGGTCAATTTATTAAAGACATTAGTAGTCATTTTTGTTCTCTCCTTATGGTATGGTTTGAGAGAACTATTATCAGCTAGTGACTAGAAAGTCTAGGATGAATTAAAATTATTTACTGAATGCTATTCATTTTTCTTAACCCACTGATTTTATAAAATAAAAAATTTACTCGTAAAATTGAATGAGGGGTGCGGAAAGTAAGTCAGAGGACAAATTGCTATTCGTATATAGTGTCCAAGAAAAGTCGCACAATCAATACCGCCGCATATGGGGCACTTATTTGAAAAATCAGGGATTAGCCATGTATCAAAATTTTCATAATATTCTTGTAAACTTACCTTTATATGATATGGTATTTGAATGGG
>JAFCZY010000079.1 GCA_019314105.1 Deltaproteobacteria bacterium | reverse complement strand
CGGCAATAATGGGAATATCGATCATGTTTGTCAATTCGAAAATCCGGTTAAAGGTAGAAACCATTGCATCAACATTATCCGGTTTATGGTCTCCCACTTCCACGCCGGCGCAAAAGCTTCTGCCTTCGCCTGTAATCACGACGCATTTGAGTTCATCATCTGCTGCGATCTTTTCAAGCTCTGCGTTGAGTTCATTCATCATGGGAATATCCAGAACATTATGCTTGGGTCGATCAAGGATGATCCTGGCAACCTGACCATCATTTTCGATTTTTATAAATTTAGATTCTGCCATATTAACCTCCTAAGTAATCTTACCGGGTTTAATTGTTTATCCTTTGATAATTCTCGGCGTTATCATATGATGCTGAGGACAGATGGATTTTGGATTCTGGTATGAAGCCCCTGCAAATGCTTTCAAGTAATCTCGAAGTGCCTTCATCTTAACCACTTCATCCACCATGCCATGTTTTGCGCAATACGCCGGTCTTGAATTATCATGATATTCCTGAGCCAGCTTATTCATTTTCTCGATAATGGGTTCAAGGGGACGGCCGGCATCTTTTTCTTTAACAAGCCGTCTTGAATAACTGGCAGCAGCAGCTGTTTCACCATGCATGACATAAATTTCAGTGGTCCCCAACCCTAAGGTAAAGGCATTATGACGGTTGGCGGTGGGACCGCCCATAACATAATGGGCTGCAGCGGTTCCCTTTCTCAAGGTAACCAGCATCATTGGCACGTCTGTCTGCTGGATGGAATAAATCAAGGACTGTCCAAGGCCAAGAAGTTCTGCCTTTTCAGCAATATCACCCACGTCAATGCCGGATGTATCCTGAAACCAGATCACGGGAATTCTATCACGGCCGCAAAGGGTAACAAATTCGTTCATTTTGATCAATCCCTGGCGATAGAGTTTTCCACCGATTCCGCCATAATCCGCATACTCGGGATAATCTTCTCCCAGCCATCCCTGGTTATTGCCGATCATACCCACAAGATATCCGTCCATTTTCACAAGACCCGTATATACCTCACGTCCATAATCCGGTCTGAATTCCATGTGTTCACTGCCGTCAACAAGACGGGCGATGATTTCTTTAAAATTATAAATCTGTTTCTGGTTATGGGGAATGAGGCGATAGAGATCTTCTATCGGGAACCTTGGGGCTTTGGGTTCGGCAACCCTGAAAAATTTGGGGTTGTAGGCCGGCATATCTTTCATATAATCTTTGAGTCCATCAAGAACGCCTTTCTCTTCTTCATAGACATACCGGAAAAAACCGGTTTCATCATAGTGGATATCGACTGATCCCGGAGGTTTGGCCTTATATTCTTTTGCAGATGAAATAAGCTGCTCCGCACCTTCCAGGTCAAAATACCCTTTGGGAGACATACCGCTTAAAATTCCACCGCCGCCCACGGCAATATTACAATTTTTGTGGGCAAACAGAATAGTCGGGCTGATGCCCTGGTATCCGCCCCCTGCCGGATTTGTACCATAAATACCGGCCAGTATGGGAATGCCCTCTTGCTCAAGCTCTGCATGGCGGTAAAAGGTTGTGCCGCTTCCCCTTCTGTTGGCATAAAATTTTTCCTGCTCCGTCAGTTTTACACCGCTGCAATTGACCAACCAGACCAGGGGGATGTTCAGTCGTTTTGAAAGATCGGTGACCCTTAAAATATTTTCAGGCTGTCCCGGAAGCCAGGCACCGGCCATGACTTTATTATCAAATCCTGCAACAACACACCATTTGCCGGAAATTTTTGCCAATCCATCAATAACATTTGTAGTATTTTCGACATTATCTTCGGGATTGAACAGGGTGTGTAAGGGATTCCAGGTTCCTGGATCAACTAGGTATTCAAGCCGCTGCCAGACTGTCATCACACCCCTTGCGTTAATTTTTTCAGTCGGCATTCCGGCATTTTTTACTTTTTCGATTTCACCATCGATTCCGGTTTCCACTTCCTGAATATTTTTTACGTTTTTTTCTGAACTTAATATTTGCCCTTTATTTAGCGCAACACCGAATTCAGTCATTTTTTCAAAATATTGTCTCATCCTCTACTCCCGATCAAAATAAATTATTATTTGAGATCCGTATTCCCCTTAAAGGAAAACCAATCGCTTATCGTAAAATCCAACCCCTCTTGACTTTAAGCTTTTCTTTAAGTATAGACCAAACTTGTCTTGTTTTAAAAAAAATCTTTTTCTAACAAGAAAGAAACCCCATATCGTTTGAATAAAGGAGGTACAAATGAGCACAGAAATCTTGAGCCCCATGCCCGGTACAATTTTCCAGGTACATGTAAAAGAAGGCGATGATGTCGTTGAAGGACAGGAGCTTTTGGTCCTTGAAGCCATGAAAATGGAAAATCCCATTCTCTCAACAGTTTCAGGCAAAGTAAAACAAATTGGTGTAAAAGTGGATGACAAAGTCGCCACCAAACAGCCGCTTGTTATTGTCGAATAACCATCAATATTTTGCATGCCAGATTTTGTATCTGCAGAGAGTGCCATTATTTATGCTCTCTGCATGATATGAAATTATTCATTGTCTTCTTTGTATAACCCTTTATTCATTTAACTTATCCGGATTAAGGTATCACCCAGACAGTCCTTTCATCCAGCTATTTCGCATAATAAAACAGCATTTACTCCCTTTAAAGATTAAATAATTCACATCTTTTGTCAAGCTATTTTTTAGCTATATTTTAACTTTTTTCTTGACAAGTGTATCAAATTTTAGTTTATTTTACAATTTATGATATGAACCATATATTTCACTATATACTATATAAAATAATTTAGGATAACCGTTTAGGAGGAACAATGGATTTTCAATTATCAACCGAACTTAAAATGCTTCAGAAAGAAATCAGGAACTTTGCAAAAAAACAAATCGAGCCCTATGTGGATGAATGGGATGAAAAACATCACTTTCCCATTGAAGAGGTTATGAAACCTCTTGGGGAACTGGGATTTTTCGGAACCGTCATTCCTGAAGAATATGGTGGAGAAGACATGGGGTTTCTGGCGGCAATGATTATAACGGAAGAACTTGCCAAAGTCTCTTCTTCATTAAGGGTCCAGGTCAACATGCAGGTCTTGGGATGTGCCTATACCATCTTTAAATATGGAAATGAAGACGTCAAAAAGAAATATGTGGAAAAACTCTGTACTGCCGAATATATCGGCGGGTTCGGTATTACAGAGTCTGATGCAGGTTCAGATGTCATGGCCATGGCCTCAACGGCTGAAGACAAGGGAGATCACTGGCTCTTAAATGGTTCTAAAACCTGGATTTCCAATGCCAATTATGCGGACGCGCTTCTCTACTATGCTTACACGGATAAAGCTGCAGGATCAAAAGGGCTTTCCGCTTTTGTTATCGAACCTAAAAACTTTGCAGGCGTCAAAACGTCAGGGCTTGACAAATTAGGCTCCCATTCCTCCCCCACAGGCGAGCTTTTTCTTGATAATGTTAAAGTGCCCAAAGAAAATATCCTGGGAAAACCCGGTGATGGGGCTAAGATAGTGTTCTCCTCTTTGAACCAGACAAGGCTGTCGGCTGCCGCCGGTGGTGTAGGGCTTGCCCAGGCCTGTCTTGATGTGGCCACCAAATATTGCAATGAAAGAAAACAATTTGGCAAAAAAATCGGTGAATTCCAGATGAACCAGGATATGATTGCCCAAATGACAGCTGAAATAGAAGCGGCCCGTCTCATTGTTTACAAAGCTGCCTGGGAAAAAGACCAGGGAAAAATAAACAATGGTCGTGATGTGGCCATTGCCAAATATCTTGCCGGTGAAATCGCAACTAAATCTGCTAACTATGCCATGAAAATTCTGGGTGCTTACGGATACTCTACAGAATATCCTGTTGCCAGATACTACAGAGATGCCCCGACCTATTCCATGGTTGAAGGGTCTACTAATATCTGTAAATGGATCATTGCACTGGATCAGCTGGGGTTTAGAAAAGCCAACAGATAAATCAAACAATTTTGTGAGCAGAATTTTACCAGGGAGGTGAAGGTGGACCCAAAAGACATCGCAAAAAAAACAGGTAAAACTGCAAAACTTTATTTTTCCACGGTTAAAGAAGAGGAAAAGCCTTACAACCTGTGGAGGTATTTTGACAAGGGCCTTGCAAAAGACATGTCCCTGTATATCACAGGCCAGATGTATTCAAGAGAAAAGATCCCCCATCAAACCCGGCAACTTGTTACGGTGGCAGCTCTAACAGTTCTTTCAAAACCGGAAGAACTCAAACTCCATACCCATGCGGCCCTGAATGTGGGATGCACAAAAGAAGAAATTGCAGAAGTGATTTTCCAAACCAGTATTTACGGCGGTGTGCCTGCTGCGAATACTGGTTTGACAGTGCTTAAGGAAGTTTTGGAAGAACGGGGGGAAGCGTAAATCCGCCTTAAAAAATAATTTTACCTTAAACTTTTCCCAAGGATGGTGTTCCAGATTCCGTCAGGGCATCGCCTTTCAATAATATGAACATTCTTCCGGGACAATGAATCCAACACTTTTTTCGCTTCGGAATTTAAAAGCCCGGACAGGACAAACCATTTTTTATCCAAAAAAAACGGGCTTTCAATCATATGGCGCATGACATCATAATGGATATTGGCCACCAGAAGATCACAGGGAATGGACATAACCTCTTCCCCTTTTGCCTGGAAAGCAAGAATCCGGTCTTCAAATCCATTGAGCCGGATATTGTTCAGGGTTGTTTTAACGGCCAGATAATTAAAATCACAGGCCATCACCTGTTTGCAATCCAGCGCTGCCGCACCAAGGGATAACAACCCGGTTCCCGTACCAATATCAAGAACGGATTGTATCCTGTGATTTGTACACAATCGATGGATTAAATAAAGGCAGTCTTCTGTCGTCTGATGTCTACCGGTTCCAAACACCACGCCCGGATCAAGCAAAATTTCCTTTATAGATTCGCCATTAAAAGCGGGTTTATTCCATGGCGGATAAATACACAGATCATTCACATAATAGGGCTCAATCTTATCTCCATGCCATTGTTCACCGGTCATTTCATATGTATCAATCAGGCTGATACCGCTATTTTTTTCAAGAATCTGTTCAATCATATCATTTGAAACGCAAGAAAAAAAAAGGAAAGAGATGTCTTCATCCACCCATGTACCGAGAAAGGTTTTATTGTTCTGAACTGCCCTGCTGATCTGCGGCACTCCGTCCAAATAATAAATATAAAGATGCTGATATGGATTGATCATTTTACACTATTTACAACATTTGAATTTGACAATTGCATGATAATGGAAAATAATATTTTTTTATTAAAAACACAAGGAAGACTTAGTATCCATGAGATTCAAAAAAATTATTATCCAGTTTGATGCTGGAAATTTGATGTTAGCCGAAGAATTGATCTGTGATATTTTCTTTTCATTTAATCTCAAAGGAGTGGTATGTGATATTCCTCTGGATGAACCGGATGAAGGGTTTGGCACAAACACGCTTCCAACGCCTGAAACCTGCTCGATTACAGGCTTTCTTCCCTTGCTGGCATCATCCGACATCATCCTTGAAAAAATAAAAGAAAAAATCTCAAACCTGTCAAATTTTAATATTCAGACTAACATCCAAACCGAAATCGTCGATGAAAAAGATTGGTCTGAAGCCTGGAAAGCCTATTTTGAAGTGACAAAGGTGACAGACAGGATCACCATAAAACCGGCATGGAAAGCGTATAATGAAGGAAAGGATGAAATTGTTATTCATCTTGACCCGGGGATGGCATTTGGCACTGGCACACACCCGACTACCGCCATGTGCATTCAGATGATTGAAACATATCTTAAACCGGGCTCAACATTTCTGGATGTTGGAACGGGTTCCGGAATTTTGATGATTGCGGCTGCCAGACTCGGTGCAGATAGCATAACAGGGATTGATACGGATGAGGTCGCCATACAGGTGGCCCAACAAAATCTTGCCAAAAATAATATTGATCCCGGCAGATGCAACCTATTGTGTACAACTCTGGATAAAACTGATCCGACACCCTGCAATTTTATCGTCGCCAGTATTATTGCCCAGGTCATTGTCGACATCCTGCCTGCGATATCAATAAGAATGGCGCCGGATACCATAACTATCCTATCGGGTATTATCAAAGAGCGAAAAATTGACGTATCAGCAGCACTTGAGGCCAATCATCTTTTTGTTATCCATGAGGAATACAGGGATGAATGGGTCGCCCTTGCCGTCAAAAAAAATTATGCGACTTCAGTGGAGGATTGAACTTGATTCCGACCCTGATCTTTTGCCTTATACAGCGCTGTATCTGCATATTGGATTAATTTTTCATAAAAAACCAGGCCCATCGTGTCTTTTGATGTTGCTACCCCAAGGCTCAAGGTAACAACCCGGGCAGGCAATGATTTTTCATGTATAATTCCCATTTCTTCAATGTGTAACCGTATTCTTTCAGCGACATGGATTGCGCCATCAGAGACTGTATTTGGCAAAATAACGATAAATTCTTCACCCCCATACCGCGCACAAAAATCCCCGGGTCTTTTAAGGGAATCTTTTATGCCTTGCGCAACTTTATTTAAGCATATATCCCCATTACTATGACCGTAAGTGTCATTATATGCTTTGAAATTATCGATATCACCCATTATAATTGACAGCGGATTCTGATTTCTCTGGCTCCGGTTAAATTCTCTTACTATGGTTTCTGAAAAACTCCGGCGATTTGGAATCTTTGTTAAAGCATCAAACAACGATTGTCTTTTTATTATCTCATAGGCCCTGTTTAATTTTACGCCAAGAATAATAATGCCGCATAAGCCTACCGTACCTATCAATAAATAACCTGATAATAAAGGCAACAATGGTATTTTCATGGCAAACGGCAAAGTGACACTAATACCCCCTCGCACATCACCTTCTTTATATCCCTGTTTGGCATGGCAGGTTAAACACGATTTTCCAGTCTTTAGAGGAGCCATATAAAAAAAAGAAGCGGCCGAACCTTCTTTCGTAAATATTCCCGCTTCTTTTATGCCTTTTTCAAAATCCTTTAAAAATATTGCCTCTCTCGCAGTTGCCTTATTTTCCGGACGAATTGGGTTAAGACTGGTTATATGAAATTGAATATTTTTCTCTTCATTATTGATTTCTGATATTTGCCTTGTCATAAAAGCAGGATTTATTTTAGTAAGGATCAAGGTGTCATTGATAATAATATCTCTCATTGGCACATCAAGATATGGATTCGGCAATGTTTTTTCAGTAACAGGAACATATACTCCACCATGGATAGCATTCCACTGGCGGGTAATTATCATCTGATCGAAAAAACTTCTTCCCGCCTCAAATGCAATTCTTTCCTGTTCCTGTATCAATTGTCTGTAATTCCAAAAAAAGGATACGGCAATTATCATTATCCACAGAAAACTCAGCAATACTGTGGCTCTCTTTATTTTCATACATCCCTCCGAATTATATTCTTTCTATCCCGCATTCCATCTTCAGACCTGTCATCCCCTCTTCAATACAGGGTCTCACCATTGAATTATAATTAAAAGTTGTGTTGAGTGTACAGGCGGTGTATCCTCCGATTGATTATTTTAACCATTTTCCGGAACTTAAAAACTCAAAACGAAAGAATGCTCGCACTATGAGAAAGAATAGCTTAACCGGTACAAAAAAGCCAGAAACATTTTGAAACTGGTCTATCCATACATTAAGAAAAATTTTTATAAAATAGTATTGGGTATTTTATGCATGATCATTGTGGATGCTACTCAACTGATCATTCCACAAATCATAAAAAATGCCATTGACGCCTTAAGCTTACCCCCCTTTGACAATAAAACATTGTTCCTTCAATGCGCCTTTATTCTTTTTTTAGGTCTTGCCATGGCAGGGTTAAGATATGGCTGGCGCAATCTTCTCATGGGAAGTGCCAGAGATGTTGAAAAAGGTATAAGAGACAACCTTTTCAGACATGTCCTGAACTTGGATATGGCCTACTATGACAGGGTCAAAACAGGAGATATCATGACCCATGCCACAAGCGATATCAACCATATCAGAATGGCGTTCGGTTTTGGCTTGATCGTACTTGTGGATACCCTTCTTCTTGGCGGTGCAACCCTTGCCATAATGACCTGGACCCATCCTACACTTACCGCTCTTGCGATGATACCCATGCCGCTTCTGATTGTTGTAACAAGAATCCTGGGGAAAAAAATGCATATATTTCATCAAACAGCCCAGGAATCCTATTCTCAGCTTACCGAACTTGTAAGGGAGAGTTTTTTTGGCATCCGCATTATCAAAGTATTTAATTTTGAAACCATCATCGGTAATAAGGTTGAAAACGCTTCAACAGATTATTTTAAAAAAAATCTGAAAAGGGCTTTTATTACCGCTCTGTTAAAACCTTTGCTGATATTTTTTTTGAACCTTTCTACCCTTGTGGTTATTTTTTATGGCGGCTTTCTTACAATGGAACAGGTTCTCACGCCGGGTGAACTTGTCGCTTTCCTTCAATATCTTGGCATTTTAGCCTGGCCTGTCATTGCCATTGGATGGATGATCAACCTCTTTCAAAGAGGAATGGCATCCTTAAAAAGAATTAATACACTTTTAGATTCGATGCCGGATGTAAGCTCACCTGACAATCCAATCCACCCTCAAAAGATAGATGGCAATATTGTCTTTGAAAATGTCAGCTTTGAATATGATAAGGATACCCCTATTCTTTCCAACATTCATCTGAAGATTCATGCAGGGACGTCCATTGGCATCAGCGGCCCTCCAGGTTCCGGCAAAACAAGTCTGGTCCAGTTAATTCCACGGCTTTACGATACCAGAAAAGGCAAAATCCTTATCAACGGCATTGACCATACAAAGATGGATCTGGATTTTCTAAGGCAGCATATTGCCCTGATGCCTCAGGAATCATTCCTTTTTTCAGGTACGATTCAGGAAAATATTCTCATGGGTCAGGAGATGAAGGAAGAAAGGCTTGACCAGGTGATTCAGGTTTGTAGTCTGAAAGATACCATAGAAAAAATGCCGGAAGGACTTGATACCATTGTCGGTGAAAGAGGCATCACCCTTTCAGGGGGACAGAAGCAAAGAATTGCCCTTGCCCGAACCTTGATGCTGGAAAAACCGATCATCATCCTGGATGACCCCATCAGCCAGATGGACACCCATACAGCCTCCAAAGTGATTTCAAGGTTAAACCGAATGAACTTGAATGCCACTTTTATTATTATTTCTCACAGGATTTCGGCATTGGCCTCCTGCGACACTATTTATATTTTAAAGACCGGTCGGATCGACCATTCCGGAACCCATGATGAGCTCATTGCCACTGATTATTTTTATAAAGAATCCTATCGGGTTCAGCAGTTTGAGGAAAAATATGACGCCGGATAACTCTTTACAGGAAAAAGAAAGCAAACTGGCAGACCTGAAGGTAGCCAAAGAGTTGTGGCCCTTCATCAAGCCGTATTTATGGATGTTGATACTTTCGACACTGCTCATTTTTATTGCCACATTTTTAGAATTGCTCATGCCGCTGTTTATTCAAAACGCCTTCGACGGATTTATCGTTCCGGTGGGTCCCGAAAATGGCATCCATTTTTTCGGTTTTGGTATTGATTCCTTTCAGACATTTTGCCTTCTTTTTTTCGTATTTATCCTCACTTTATTCCTCATTGATTTTTTCCAGACCCTTTTCATGGAATACACCGGTCAAAAAATCATACTAAACCTGCGATGTTCCCTGTTTGCCCATATGACCTTTCTGCCGGTTGCCTTTTATGATAAAAACTCAAGTGGGAGGCTGGTATCCCGTGTCGCCGGAGATGTTGAAAATATGAATGAGATGTTTACCAGTATCCTGCTCTTTATTTTTAAAGACATCCTTCTCATGATCGGAATCCTGATTATCCTGTTTACCATTGATATCAAACTATCTTTTTATCTGTCCCTGCTGGTTCCGGTGATCGTGATCAGTATCGGAGTATTTTCAAAAATCTTACGAAAGACTTTCAGAACCATCCGGCAAAAAATAGCAGAGATCAACCACAGCTTTTCAGAAGCCATCTCAGGAATTAAAATCATCCAGACAACCTCCAGTCGAAACACATTTATGCAGCGGTTTGTAACGCTTAATTTCGAACATTTCACTGCGACCCTGTTTCAGATAAAAATATTTTCCATATTTATGCCCTTTATCGGATTCTTAGGCGTGTTGAGTGTGGCCATTATTCTTTGGACCGGAAGTTTTGAAATCATTGAAAAATCCCTGACACTGGGCGAACTTGTAGCATTTCTAACTTATATGAAACTTTTTTTCAGACCTTTAAGGGAGTTATCCGAAAAGTTTAATCTACTCCAGAGTGCCCTGGCCTCGGCAGAACGAATTATTTCTATACTTAATAATGATAAAGCAAAACAAAGAATCAGTAAAAAGCGGCATTATATTGATAAAATTACCACGCTTGTCTTTGATCAAATCAATTTTTCATATGAAAAAAACAAACCCGTACTGACAGATATTTCTTTTTGCCTTCAAGAAGGGCGATCTATTGGCATTGTCGGCCAGACAGGGTCAGGTAAAAGCTCACTTATCAACCTGATCACAGGATTTTATCAACCCAATGATGGGAATATTTTTATCAACGACATCAATCAAGCCTCCGTGAACATCAAAGATATCAGGGACAAGACAGCTCTTGTCATGCAGGACCCGCTTCTCTTTTCCGGCAGTATCAGAGAAAATATCAAACCATCCGGACGGGATTTAGATGCTTTAAGGCTTGAAAAAGCATTGCATAATGCAAACTGTGATTTTTTATTTAAAAAATTTTCAGGCCTTGACACAATAATAGAAGAAGGCGGACGACCCTTGTCCAGTGGCGAAAAACAGCTGGTCTGCATTGCCAGAGCATTTGCCTTTAACCCGGACCTGATCATTTTTGATGAAGCAACTTCCTACATGGATTCCCAGTCAGAACAAAAAGTCCATGATGCCATGAAAAAACTGATGAAAGGAAGGCTTTCTATCATCATTGCTCACCGGCTGTCTACGGTAAAAGAGTGCGATACCATCCTTCTTTTAAGAGATGGAACCATCAGGGAACAAGGATCTCACCACGAACTTGTCGAGTTAAAGGGTGAATATTATTACCTTTTGGAAAAAGAAAAAATCTGATATTTATATGTACTCAACAACACTTTCTATGGGATGACGTCTTCTCGGCGGTTGTTCGTTGGTACGATACCCCAATGCCACAACCACTGCCACTTCATATTGATCCGTATCGATATTGAGCGCCTTTTCAACCAGTTCTTTTTCAAATCCTTCAATGGGGCAGGAATCAATCCCTTCTGATGCCGCTGTTGTCATGATGTTTGCAAGCCCTATATAACATTGCTTGGAACACCAGGCATAGGCACTCATTCTGGGAAAAACTTGCGTTTCCATAT
>JAFCZY010000412.1 GCA_019314105.1 Deltaproteobacteria bacterium | reverse complement strand
CCGGGGAATGAATCGCAGCCTTTTCAGGGTATTTGTTCCTCTTAAAATATCTCGGAAGGAACCCGTCGTTAATAATAAACAGCCCCTGGCTGCCGACCCTGTTGAAAAGAAAGTCCCCGAGCAAACCAGCGAGCAAACCGACTTACAAAAAGCAATTGAATTTGCCCAAAAGGCCGATAAAATCATTATTATACCCGGTTATGGTATGGCTGTGGCACAGGCACAGTTTGAAGTTATTGATTTTTCAAACAAACTGCTTTCCATGGGTAAAGATGTCAAATTTGCCATCCATCCGGTGGCCGGAAGAATGCCGGGCCACATGAATGTACTGCTGGCGGAAGCCGGGGTTGATTATGATCTGCTGGAAGAAATGGATGCCATAAATCCTGAATTCAAGGACACGGATTTTACCCTGGTTATCGGGGCATGCGATGTAGTGAATCCTGCAGCCATAGAAACCAACGGCTCGCCCATATCCGGCATGCCGATCCTTCTCGCCCATGAATCAAAGCAGGTGGTGTGTTGTAACCTGGATGCCAAACCCGGATACTCAGGTGTTGAAAATCCTTTGTATAAAAACGACAATACCATCATGCTGCTTGGAAACGCCAAAGAAACCCTCCGGCAATTACTTGACAATCTTTCAAAGACACCCCCTGCTATTGAAGAGCCCTCTGAAAAGAGCCATCTGGATGCAGCCATAACCGCATTGTCATCTGCCAAAAAAGTGATTGTGATTCCCGGATATGGCATGGCGCTGGCACAGGCACAGTTCAAAGTAGTTGAGCTTGCATCAATTCTTGAATCCATGGGAGCACAAGTAAAATTTGCCATCCATCCCGTGGCCGGAAGAATGCCCGGGCACATGAATGTGCTGCTGGCGGAAGCAGAAATTGATTATGACAAACTTTTTGAGATGGATGAAATCAATCCTGAATTTTCACAAACAGACGCTGTTCTTGTTTTTGGTGCCTGTGACGTGGTAAACCCGTCAGCAATAGAAATCGAAGGCACCCCTATTTCCGGAATGCCGATACTGATGGCTCAGGATGCA
Organism: Deltaproteobacteria bacterium; assembly: GCA_019314105.1. Classification (GTDB taxonomy): domain Bacteria; phylum Desulfobacterota; class Desulfobacteria; order Desulfobacterales; family Desulfobacteraceae; genus Desulfobacula. The sequence continues at coordinate 1,146 of JAFCZY010000412.1, read as the reverse complement.
AAAGAAGTGATCGTCTGCAATTTTGATGCAAAACCTGGCTATTCCGGGGTTGAGAACACCTTGTACGAGAATCCAAAGACGATAATGATGTTGGGCGATGCAGCAGCAACAGCAAATGAATTGATTGATGCATTAAAAAAATAGAATTGACATTTTCTCCACTATTGCTGCCGGGTCCGCTGTTTTTGCCTGATATCTTCCACTAGGGCAAGAGATTCCTCCCAGGCCTGTTCACAGAATATAGTAAAAGGCTGCAGCGCATCGTGATTCGGCAGCAGTGGTTCACCCGCCTTTATCTGCCCTACAGAAAAATGATAAGCAGACAAGGCATCAATATACGGCTTGCGCTGTTTCTGGGGAATAATAATAGGCGGCAGCCCTGATTTAAGAACCGGAACATTGGCAATCAATCTGGCCAATCGGCCATTCCCATCAAAAAAAGGATGAATACGGACAAAGGAAATATGCAACTGCACATAGGCCATAAGTGCCTGTTGACTGTCATTGGGTTTCAGAGAGTGATCAATCTCACGATACAGTTCAAACCAGCTTTCCATAAGCAAAGGGATATCGCCAGGCACACCATATTCAAAAACAATCTGCTTATCACCGACAACACCAACAGTGGAATTCGGCTCTTTTTTCCACCCGCCAACGGGTTTATACACATCAATAATAATATCAGTCTGCACTGCCTTGTGAAGAGAAAACAATTCATTTTCCGTAAAAGGCGTCTTGTTTCGCACCAGATCATAGACCAGATCAATGGCCCGGGCATGCCCTACCACCTCTTCATGGTCCTTTAAAGGCTTCCCGGAGATGGTCAGTCCCTCTTCCAGCACAAAGGCGGTCTCACCAAGGGTCAGGGTATTGCCTTCAATGGCCGTGGACGTATGAGTCCATAGGTTACGCAACTGAATCAACAGTGCTTTTCGAAGGTCTTTGTCGAGACCATTAAGAAAATTCAGCATTATTAATTTCCTTTGTTAAATTATAATGTGACAAACACCACCTAAATTATAAAACCCTCATAATATCTATACACTACCCGACATAACTTGACAACTTCCACTCTGATTTGGCTGTTTCAATCCACGCTCCCGCAGGGGGAGCGACTGGATAATTCGGGTTGGCGGACTCACAAAG